>JAGGUL010000080.1 GCA_021158525.1 Candidatus Hydrothermota bacterium
ATGATCTCATTTCATTGAGGGTAGGCTATTTCTACGATCGATATGGCCTCAGAAAGGGCATAACCTTCGGAGGCGGAGTCAAGTTCAAGAACTTCAAGCTCGACATCGCCGACGACTCAAAGATCTATGACTTCGAGGAAAGCTCCAACAGAAGGTTCTCCATAAGTTACATAATGAACCAGTGAGAAAAGTCCTCCTTTTTCTCTTTCTGACTTTTCTCTTCGCGGGCTGTATAAGCAAGGGGTACAGAGGTGTGCCCTTCTGGCACGCCATGGGCGGGCCTCTGGGAGACGTCCTTAACGGAATCATAGACGACTTCAACAGACAGCACCCCGATTCCCTCCCCATAGTATCCGTGAAGATGGGCAACTACTCCACTCTCTCGCAGAAACTCATGGGTGCTGTGGCTGCCGGTAAACCTCCAGTCCTCGCCCAGGTCTACGAATCGTGGACTTCCGAACTTCTATCGGCCGGCAAGATCGTCCCCCTGGAGCAGTACATAAAGGGAGAAAATGGCCTGGGAAAAGAAGTTCTCGACGACATCTTCCCCATATTTCTCGAAGACAACCGATGGGAGGGGGAATTTATAACCTTTCCCTTTAACAAGAGCGTGCCGGTTTTCTATTACAACATGGACATCTTCGAAAAATACGGCATCGAGGAATTCCCGAGAACCTGGGATGAATTCAGGGAGGTCGCAAAGAAACTGACGATAGACACCGACGGCGACGGAAAGTATGACATATACGGCACGGCCTTTCCGGTGAACGTCTGGATGTTCGAAACCCTTCTCTACCAGAAGGGCGGCGCCCTCATAAAGGACGGAAAAGCAGCATTTAATTCGAAAGAGGGGGTAGAAGCCCTTCAGTATTTCGTCGACCTCGTCTACAAGGACAGCTGTGCTTACCTCAGCACCGGCTATAGACATCAGGATGACTTCGCGGTCGGCAAGGTGGCCATGGTCTGGGGCACGATCGTCTCCTACAGCTTCATGAAGAACAAGATAACCTTCAGGCTGGGTGTGGCCAGGATCCCTCGGGACAAAGATTCGGTGGTGGTGATCTCAGGCACAAATGTAGCCCTGTTTTCCGACATCCCGGAAGCAAAAAGGGGAAAGGCCTTCGAGTTCATAAAATACTTTCTCCAGCCCGAGGTTCAGGCCCGCTGGTCCATCGGAACCGGATACCTTCCCCTCAGGAGATCTGTGCTGGAAAGACCGGAAATGAAAGAGTTTCTCAATAAAGTCCCGGGAATGAAGGAAGCGATTCTCTCCGTCGAGCACGCCATCTATGAGCCGCGCACGCCAGCCTGGTTCACGGGCAGAAGATATCTCGAGACGGAAGGGCTCGAGCCGGTTTTTCTGGGCTATTTAACTCCGAAAGAAGCATTAGACAGGGCTGCTGCCCTGATAGACGTGGAGTTGCAGAGAGCGGAGAAGGGAGCTAAACCAACCCCATGATCGCCCACATGTAACCCGTGTTTTTCCCTTCCCTGCGTCGGGAGTGAAACAGCCTGTCGTCCCTGTAAGTACAATAGGGAGCAAAAACGAGGTTCTCTTCGGCGATGCCCCTCTTGAGGAGCTCAACCCTGATAAATTCCCTGAGATCCAGAAAAAGCTTCCCGTTTTTTCGCCTGACGAATCCGGGGAAAAGAGTCCCCACATCGATGCCAACCTCGTAAACCTGCGCGGATATGCCGGGGCCAACGGCGGCTATCAGATCACGGGCATCAGACCCAGCTTTGAGGAGAAGGTCAAGGCCGGCCCCGATTATATCCGCCTTAAGGCCCCTCCAGCCTGCGTGGAGAAGAACCGCTTTCTTCCTCACGGGATCGCCTATGAAGACAGGATAGCAATCGGCCACGCGGATGCCCGCAAAGACCTCTCGCTCCGCAATTAAGATCCCGTCGGCCTCCACATCCCCTGAAGGGCAGAATTCCTCATTGACCTTTATTATCCTGCTCCCATGGACCTGTTTGAGATAGCAGAAACCGGACACAGAATAGCGTCTCAAAAAATCGAGGCCGTGGCGCGTCGAGAATAAAAGAAGAAAGGGATGCCCCGTTTCCAGTCGGAGGTGAGGGACAGGTTCCGTGACCAGAACCCATTTTCCCATCATATCACAGTGAGCTCATCCCCGAGGGTGGAAACAAGCTCCTTGTAGCTCCTGGAGATGCTCCCCCGTGAAACCCTGTACTTGCGAGCGAGATCAACCTGACTCAACCCCCTGCCCATAAAGAGCATATCGATCGTATACTCGAGAGCAGCAGCCCAAACCTCCGGCTTTCGTATAAGTTTCTTGTTCGCCTTCCTGAAGCTCAGCCAGATCCTCGAGGCTTCTTCGAGGAGGTATTCGGGATAGAAGGGCTCAGCCTTATCGTAGAAAAGGGAAAGGACTCTCACTTCGCTCTCGCTGAAATAATTGAATATATCTCCAATCCGCTGTCCCTTTTTGAGAAGCTCCGCATACTCCTTTATAAAATTCCAGGTTTCCTCTATAAAGGGGGAATCTGGTTCCAGCTCTCGCGCCAGGTCGGCCATATAGATGGCCTCGTCCATCTCCTCCATTTTCGCGAGGCACATGGCGAGATCGGTGCAGATATACGGATTTTCGGGGTCCAGTTCGTGAGCCTTTCTGAGGAGCTTTTCGCCTTCTTCGAGCTTATCCCTGACGCAGAGAACCCACCCGAGGGACCTGAGGTACTCAGGCTCATCGGGGTCCCCCTTGAGGGCTTTCCTGAGCTCCCTCTCGGCCTCTCTCACCTTCATCAATTTGGAATAGGCAAAGCCGAGCAGATAGTGGTAATGGTGATCTCCGGGGTTGACAGAGACCAGCTCCTTCAGGTATTTCACCGATTCCCTGACCCTTCCGGTGTAGAGCAGAAGGTCTCCGAGATGAAGGAGCACCTCCTCAACCCCGCTCTTGTCACTGCTAAAAGCTGAAAGCGACCTCTTAAATAGATCGATGGCCGATTCGTACTCGCCGTTGCGCTCGGCCCTCAGGCCTTTTTTGAAAAATTGACTCGCAATGTCGTTCAAGGATATCTCCTCCTTATATGAGCTACCCTGATCCTCCCGTCGAGGTCCCTGTGAAATTCGAGATCGTGTCTTTCAGGAATGAGAAGACCCTCCAGGGGACGTGCTATTAAGGGGGAAATTTCGAGGAATAGGCTGCCGCCGGGAGTGAGATGACAATCCAGTCCCCTTAAGATCTTCCTTATAACGGAGAGACCATCAGGGCCACCGTCGAGAGCGAGCCTCGGCTCCCAGGAAAGCGCAGGATCGGCTTTTTTGAGCTCGTTCCTGGGGATATAGGGGGGATTCGAAACTATAAGGTCATACTTCTCACATCCATGAAGAGCGCCGTAAACATCGGAAAGGACGAAACGGATGTTGGAAAGGCTGTATTTTCTGGCGTTTGCTTCGGCATATCGAAGTGCCACGGGAGAAAGGTCAACGGCTGTCACCTCGGCCTTCTTGAACCTGCGGGCAAGATAAATCGCAAGGGCACCGGTACCCGTTCCGATGTCGAGGATCCTTCGGGGTTCATTTTCGTCGAAGTGATCTAAAACTGTGAGAGCTAAAACCTCCGTCTCGGGCCTGGGTATGAAGACGCCGGGACCAACATAAAGCTCGAGGTCAAGAAAGTATGCCCTGCCCGTCAGATAGGGAAGCGGTAATTCCAGTTCTCTCTCTGCCAGAGAAACTTTACTGAGTTTTTCCCTCAGTTCCCCGTCATATCCTCCCGTCAGGATCTCTTCTATGGGCTTCCCCGTTATCTCCTCCAGCCTGTAAATGAGGCTGCGACTGGCTTCTGCTGGATCAAATGGCACCGATTTCCTCAAGCCTTCTTCTCTCCTCTTCCTCGAGCAGGGCTTCTATTACCGGATCGAGC
This sequence comes from Candidatus Hydrothermota bacterium, assembly GCA_021158525.1. Lineage (GTDB taxonomy): Bacteria > Hydrothermota > Hydrothermia > B15-G9 > DRBW01 > DRBW01. The sequence goes on from JAGGUL010000080.1 coordinate 3,894, forward strand.
TCTCCATCAAGTATCTCTTCCAGGTTGTGCAGGGAAAGGCCGATCCTGTGATCGGTGACCCTGTTCTGAGGAAAGTTATAAGTTCTTATCTTCTCGCTCCTGTCGCCCGTGCCGATGTAGCTCCTCCTTATCCTGTCGAGTTTCTCCTCCTGCTCTCTCTTTTTGAGATCATAAAGCCGGGATTTCAGTATCCTCAGCGCTTTCTCTTTGTTTTTGTGCTGTGAGCGCTCGTCCTGACATGTCACTGTGATTCCCGTCGGAAGGTGGGTGATCCGCACCGCAGAGTCGGTCATGTTCACATACTGTCCGCCCGGTCCTCCTGCTCTGAACGTCTCTATCCTGAGGTCATCGGGATTAATCTCGACCTCGACATCCTCGACCTCCGGCAGTACCACGACGGTGGCGGCAGAAGTGTGAATCCTACCGCCCGATTCGGTCTCGGGAACCCTCTGAACGCGATGCACGCCCGATTCGTATCTCAGATAGCCATAGGCCCCCTTGCCCTCGACGATGAACGTGATCTCTTTAATTCCCCCGAGCTCTGTGGGCCTGATATCGGTCACGGAGACCTTCCAGCCCTTCTTCTCCGCGTATTTTCTGTACATTTTGAAAAGGTCGGCGGCGAAGAGGGCAGCCTCTTCGCCGCCGGTGCCCGCACGGATCTCAACAATGCAATTGCGATCGAACTGAGGATCACGGGGAACGAGCCTCTTTTTCAGATCCCTCTCGAGGTTCTCCCTCAGGGTCTGCAGCTTCCTCTGTTCCTCCTCAAGGTAATCTCTGTCCTCCTGACTGGTCTCTTCCTTTAAGAGCTCTCTGACGCTCTGGAGCTCCTCCTCGACCTGGAGAAGACGTTCAGCTATGTCCAGGATCTCCCTGAGCTCCTTGTACTCCCGGGACAGGCGCTTGAGCTTCTCCTGATCTTTCTGCACATCGGGAGAACTCAACGTCTCTTCGAGCTCCCTCATTTTGGCGCGGAGTTCTGAGATCTGATCCATAAAAGACATCATCTGAGGAGCAGAGCCCTCCTTGTGACCTGGCTCCTATCTGTCTCAAGCCTGAAAAAGTATACGCCCGATGGCAGCCTTCTGCCTCTGTCATCAACTCCCTCGAAACGGATTCTGTGAACTCCAGCTTCCTCGGAACCCCTATCGAGATGCCTTACGAGTTTCCCACTCACGTCGTAGACCTTGATGTTAACGCGGCTCTTTTTGGGAAGGGTGTAGGTCAGAACGGCACTACCTCTAAAAGGATTGGGAAGGGGGGGATCAAAAGCCAGCTTTCTCATCTCCTTAACCTGTGACATAACACCAGCGACAGAAGCGCTGTAGCAGCCAGTTCGAGCAGGATCGTGTTTATAGGTGGGCCACTCCATATTGTCGAGGTTGTAATAACCTCCCAGCTCGAAAACCCAGACCTGATCGGCATAACCGGTAGCAACCAGTTCAACGGTCCCATCGCCGTTGATATCTGCGAGGGTTGGAGTCGCCATAGCTTCCTCAATCAAATTTATAGGAAACCCGGGCATAAGTTGTCCCTGGGCATTGAATCCGTAGAGATAACACTCATCAGTGCTTCTGAATAAATTCTGAAGGCCGTCGTCCTCAGGATCTCCGGCTATCACGCTCGAGGGCCCGCCGCCGGCAACTGACACCGGGAAACCCGGCAGCATCTCGCCATCGGGATCGTAGGCCTGAATCTCGCCGTAAGCATTGATGAGAACCTCTATCTCTCCGTCCCCATCGACATCGGCCGCAGAGGGGTTAACATAGTGATTGTATCCCTGATAGGGGAAGGTGACGGGCCAGCCACTTGCGATCTCTCCGTTCGATTTAACTATATAGAGCTTCCCCGTGGTGGCCACGGCCATCTCAAGGCCGGGGCTGGACGGCAAAAGGTCAGCGACCGCCACAGAAGCACCGATCTGATAGCTGTCGAGGTCAACGGGGAAACCGGCTTTGACCGTACCATCGGAATTGTAAACGTACAATCTTGAGATGTCGCCTTTCGCCCCGATTACGATATCGAGAAGGCCATCATTATCTATATCGGCGAGACTCGGCGAGCTGATGCACCAGGAACCTTCTCCAGGAATGTGAACGAAAAATCCGGTTGTATCGCTTCCAAAGGCAGTCCCATCGCCCCTCCATATGTAGATCTTGCCGTTCAAAGTGTGAACCACGACTTCCGGAGTGCCATCGCCGTCTATATCGGCGATGGCAGGTGTTGCGAGCACGCCTGCGGTTCCGCTTCCTGTCCCCCCTGCAATAGGGCGAGGCCATCCGGAGACATAGCTGCCGTCCTTCTCAAAGGCATAGACCTGGTTGACCGTGCCCATCGGAGCCACGACCACCTCAAGCTGTCCGTCTCCATCGAGATCGCCGGCCGCCGGAGTGCTGTAAATGGACGTGCCTTCGGGGAAATCAACAGGCCAGCCCGACATTACGTTGCCGTTGGCGTAATAGGCATAAACACTTCCGTAAAAAGTGGCGGGCAGAATGATTTCCTGCCCCGCATGAGATGGATCGAAGTCACAAACGAGGGGGGAGGCGTAGCCCGCATCGGGGATATACTGAGGCCATCCCGATAGGTTCGGGGGATTGGGATATCCCGGAACAGGGCCTGCGGGCTGGCTCTCGTTCCAGGAGGTATCCACCATGCTGATCTTATAATAATAAGTCGGCCCAACGCTGAGGTTGTAATCGATAAAATAAGCCATAGCCACTGGCTCTTCCTGAAGCAAACGGAAACTCCCGTTGGGATTAGTCGACCTGTAAACTCTGTATCCCAGGATTTCGGCATCCATGGTCCTTGGGTACCAGCTGACTTTAATAGCACTCGGCAAAGGCGTTGTCGTTATGTTCCAGACCGTGTCCAGCGTGAGGTAAACGAAGCTAATTGTGTCAACGATCCCTCTTTCGTCATGCAGGATCAGCATGAAATTGCTCTCTTCAGGGTCTTCAGCCATAAAGGTAAAAGGCGGTGCATAATGAGGATCCACAACAGAATTGGGATAAAGGCTGCCGTAGTTGACCACACTGTCAAGCATGTGAACGTTGTCACCGGATGTAAGAATACCCACGAGATTCCTTGAATCTCCCCCGCCCCTGTTAATGAGGCCGATCCTGAGGTAAAAGGTATCAGCTTCAAATGAGAGCACATGGCCGTGGTGCTCAATGATGGGAGCCCTGAGCAGGAGACTGACGGTGTCAAACCCCACGGTATCGACAATGATTAAAGTTGAACCTGCCGTTTCGTAATACACACTTCTTAAAAAGGTCAGCGAGAGAAGAGCGGGCACGTTATCAGGAACGGAGTCATTTACTATAACGATGAAACCAAGAAGAGGAAAAACGGTATCGCCGGGGGCGACGTTGCCGATATAAAGGGAATCTGAATAGACACTGAGATAGCTGGAATAACTGCGAATTCTCGCCCACACGCAGGAAGCCGCACTGGAAGATCCATTATAAACGTAGGGCCTGAGGCCCACTATCTCTCCAGCTTCGGGAACCCCATCGTCATCTCCCCCGGTGTCCACCACCTGCAACCTGGTCAGCTTCAAATATGGGCTCCCCTCATAAACTCGGATCGAATCTCTGTAAAGCCTGATATTTGCCCCCCGTATGGTGAAGAATAGATAACCGGGACTCTGAAGTTGAAAATCAAACAAGACCGTACCCGTCTCGTCGGTCACCTCCCTGGCAAAGACTTCATCGTCCTTGTACAGCGTGACGAGAACGTTTCTTACGACCTGGCCTGTGATGGCATTCTTAACCTTGATTTTTAACGAATTGAATCCCAGAGGGAGAGAGTCAGGGGTCTCAGCCACCACCGAGAAGGGAGCACGGCTCCACACGACCATTGTGGGATCAGCGAGGAGATCGTAAGTCAAGTATATATACCTCTTGACGGCATCGTTGTATAGAGCTGGGAGAAAAAGCATCCTGCTGCCAATGTCAGCATAGCTTATCGGGACCCCAAAAATCTGATTTCCGTAGAAAATGCTGTCGTAAAGAGATTCATTTATGTACAGGGCGGAAAAGGGGAAATTGTATCTCGTGGTCGCCATTACAGCGATTCCCCCTCCCGGGGAACGAAACAGATGCTCGGCAATGCAGTCCTTATCGACAGCACCGATCATACAGGCTACCAGGTGAAAGAAACTGAGTTTCGTGTCATTCTGAAGGCTGTCGGCCATAGAGTTCATAAAAGGTTCTCTAGGCTCGTAATTCACAAAGAACCATCCCACGTTCCCGTGAGACTCTGTGAATATTATGTGCTGCCCTGAATAAAGCGAATCGATAAATTCTTCAGTGCTGTGATATCCCTCTATCTCGTACATCCGATTTTTCTGAAAGTACGGAGGAAGATGCTGTAACACAGTATCACACAGTGAAGCCCCATCTCCGGGATAGAATTGCATCTCGGTTCCCACGAACAACGACTTCTCAAGGTAAGAGAGGTCGGGGTTTTCCACGTATCTCTGGAGTTTCTCGAAGAAAAGCTCCGCTTCTTCCGGGTTCCTGACGGGCACCCTGGAAACCAGAACCTCGGGATAATAATCAGCCGAATCGGTAAGGGGCTCTCCGAAAGTTGTGTCGAGGTCGGCATTCCAGTTGCCGTCGAGGCATGCATAATACATGTCGGTGGGGACATACTTGTTAATAGACGGCCCTGAGGACACGTTGACATAAACCACTCTCAGGGGTATCTCTGGACTGTCGGCTCCAAGAAGAACCCATTGAATTCCCCAGTACCTGTAGGCATCGCGGATGAAATATCGAATTTTTTCCGCGAGATCAGACCCCGGATAGTTGTTTTCTATCCATGAAACAGTCCTGACGGTCGCCGGTATACCCTGCTCCGTCTTCCACCTGGCAACTTCCTTGAAAACATTTTCCATCTCTTCGGTCGTGATAATCAGAAGGTCAAAGGGGTGGTCCTTCAGCGAGGGCATGAGATGAGATCCGAAGCCCCCTTTGGGACGAACGGGCCTCGTAGGCGGCCCGTACTTCCCGAGATCCTCGGGATTTATGATGAACGACGCCATCACGTCCTGCCACTTTCTGAAAATCCTTTCGTCTTTTCTCAGGGAGAACACTCCCCTCGGATCGGCAGGCCTCAGGTAAACCTTGAAAGCCAGTTTCCTGACAAGATAAACCGTCCTTTCCGCGGGATTATACCTCACAGGAAAGGCTTTAAACCCGGCTATTCTGTAGCCTGAAAAGTCCCCGCAGGTTATGAATTCAATGACACGATCTGGAAATTTTCTATCATCCCCGTAAACTGCTGGATCTGCGGGAACATCGGCAGGCTCTATATAACCCGGTACGCGTGGATACTGAGATGGCCGCACGAAAACATCGGAAACAACGGGCTCCTCTTCAACTCCGACCACCTCAATGTGGTCAACTGTGCTGTTCCTCGGTATCACAGCATGGACACCGAGGGAAGGAAGCTCGGGTTTCCCGGGCCATATCTCGGGCAAAGCGCCCTTAAATCGGAGCTGAACAGTCTCACCACCCTGCCTTATGACCTCGAGGTCTCCTGCGTCGAAAGTCAGAGTGAAATTCAAGACCTCGCCCCGGAGAAATCCTCCTCCAGAAAACAGGAGGAGAAAAAATAGGAGCGACCTCATATTATTCCTCCACAGCTATCTTTTCGATCAACACCTTCGTGTACATCTGCCTGTGCCCCTTCTTAACGTGATACCTCTTCCTCTTCTTGAATTTGAAAACGACTTTCTTTCTGTCCCTGACCGTCTCAAGGATCCTGGCCACTACCCTTGCTCCTTCCACATAGGGCCGGCCGACAACGACATCGTCGTCTTTTTTCAGAAAGTAAACATTGAACTCCACCAGCTCGTTTTCGGGTTTCTCAATGAAGGGAACCAGAACCACATCATTGGGCGCTACCTTAACCTGCATTCCCTTTGCATCGATTATTGCATACATTTTCTCACCTCCGCTTAGATTCAACGGGAAAGTTTACCGTCTATGTCAATCTCCCCTTATTGGTTAGATCCCTGGGGGGCCTCGCCCTGGCCACCTTCACTGGAACCACCGCCCACCGGCGGCAGGTTGAGGGGCGTCGGCTGGCCCTGTTGCTGAGTCCTTTCTATGGCGCTTTTCTGAGCCGTATAGCCCCTGGGCGCGTTCAATATGGACAGGACCAGCGACAGAACGAGGAAAAAGCCCCCGAGAAAAGCCGTCAGCTTCGTGAAGAAGGTGGGCGCGCCTCTCGCTCCGAGGATGTTCTCCATTCCACCTCCTCCCAGAGCTCCTGAGAGACCGCCCCCACGTGGCTTCTGCACAAGAATTGCGCCGATCATCAATATCACCACGATCAGATAAATGAACAATAGTAGTCCAAAAAACATAACGACCTCCTTTGCTATTTATGTGCTTTTTCTATTATCCCCAGAAAGCTCTCCGCCGAGAGGGAAGCGCCTCCAACAAGGGCGCCGTCTACATCCTCCTCTTTTGTGAGCTCGTAAATGTTATGAGGCTTAACGCTCCCGCCGTAAAGTATGGTTCGGGAATCGGCGAATTCTTCTCCCAAAAGTTCGGAGAGCTTGCTCCTTATAAATGCGTGAACTTCCTGAGCCTGCTCCGGAGTGGCATTTTTCCCGGTTCCGATCGCCCAGACGGGCTCATATGCTACGACAAGATCGTCCAGGTCTTCCCGTGAAAGACCCTCGAGGGCAGATACAAGCTGGCGTTCTATGACCTTCTCTGTTAGTCCTCTCTCTCTCTCCTCCAGTTTCTCGCCTACGCAGAGTACGGGTTTCAAACCGGTCTCAACGGCCCTTCTGAGCTTTTTCGAGATCATCTCGTCGCTCTCCCCGAAGATGTGTCGCCTTTCGGAATGGCCGAGAATGATGTATTCCACACCAAGCTCTTTCAGCATCGGCGCCGAGATCTCGCCCGTGAAAGCCCCCTGGATCTCGTAGTGCATATTCTGAGCTCCGAGCTTCAATCTGCTGCCTTCTAAAAGCTGACTTATCCTATACAGCGCGGTAAAAGGAGGACACACCACAACCTCATAGTGAGTTTCGGGAAGCCCCTTCAAAATGGAGCCCACAAGCTCCTCGGCCTCTCTGACAGTCTTGTGCATCTTCCAGTTTCCGGCAATTATCTTTTTCCTCAACTCTCACCTTCTCCTTTGTTTGCAGAGACCAATCCAAGCTCTTGCATCACCAGGTTTTCCAGCTCGGCCCTGATCTCGGGATGCTCCTCAAGGAACCTCCTGGCATTCTCTTTGCCCTGTCCGAGCTGTTTGTCTTTATATGAATACCAGGTACCCGACTTTCTAACAAGCCCATGCTGAAGCCCAAGATCGAGAAGCTCTTCCTCCTTCGATATACCCTTCCCGTAAACGATATCGAACTCGCATTCCCGGAAAGGAGGAGCGAGCTTATTTTTCACGACCTTGACCTTCACGCGGTTCCCGATGGCCTGATCTCCCACCTTGATGGTGGCGATCCTGCGGATCTCGAGCCTTATCGACGAATGGAACTTGAGGGCCAATCCGCCGGGTGTCGTTTCGGGATTGCCGAACATCACACCTATTTTATGCCTGACCTGATTAATAAAAATGGCACAGGTCTTTGATTTTGAAAGGACTCCGACGAGCTTTCGCATCGCCTTGGACATTAGCCTCGCCTGTAAGCCCACCTGAGCCTCGCCCATCTCGCCCTCTATTTCGGCCTTCGGAACGAGAGCCGCGACAGAATCCACGACAATTAGATCGACCGCCCCGCTCCTGACGAGGACCTCGGCGATATCCAGAGCCTGCTCGCCCGTATCGGGCTGAGATATGTAAAGATCATCTATCCTGACGCCCAACCTTTCTGCATAAGAAGGATCAAGGGCGTGCTCTGCATCTATAAAGGCAGCTATCCCACCGGCTTTCTGGACCTCAGCGATCGCGTGAAGGGCAAGGGTTGTCTTTCCCGAGGCTTCGGGCCCGTAGATCTCAACAACCCTGCCCCGCGGGTAACCTCCTATGCCAAGGGCCGCATTGAGCTTTATGGAACCCGTCGGAATAACGGGTACCTTCACCTTGGCGGCATCCCCCAGCCTCATTATCGCGCCCTTGCCATAGAGTCGCTCTATCTGCTTCAGAGCTATGTCCAGCGATTTTTCCTTACCCTGATCCATTAAAGATCACCTCTCAGGTTATATTTTGGGTGGAGTTAAGTCCACCTGAGCCTGATATTTTCCCCTCCTATCGGCATAGGAGGTCCTGCAGGGATCGTCGGCCTCGATAAAAATCACCTGCGCAATCCCTTCTCCGGCATACACTTTTGCCGGAATCCGGGCCGTGTTCAGGATTCCCACGGTTATATAGCCCTCCCATTCGGGCTCGAGGGGCGTGATATTGACAATCAGGCCGCACCTCGCATAGGTCGACTTGCCGAGGCAGAGCCCCAGGACGCCCCGCGGTATCCTGAAATACTCAAGGGTCCTTGCGAGGCAGAGAGAATTTGGCGGTATCACGCATTCGTCACCCCTTATCTCTTCAAAAAGTTCTTTTCTAAAATCTTTTGGATCGAGAATGCCGTTTATCTCATCCTTGAGAACCCTGAATTCGCCGGCGAGGCGGACATCATAGCCGTAGGACGAAAGGCCAAAGGATATCACTTCATCCCTCACCAGTCTGGGTTCAAAAGGCTCTATCATCGCATATTTCTGCACCATCTGCTCGATCCAGGTGTCGGGTTTGAGGCCCATCGATCCTCCCTTTGTAAGCGCTTTATTTTACTACAGAAAGCTTATCAGGTCAAGGAAA
>JAGGUL010000047.1 GCA_021158525.1 Candidatus Hydrothermota bacterium
CGGAGAGGGCTGGCTTTTTGAGATCGAGATGTCCAATCCCGACGAGCTGAAGGAGCTTATGAAGGGGGATAGCGACGAAGTAGTCGAGTGGCTCAAGAAGGAAATAGAGAAGATCAAGAAGTAAAAACTACGTCTCGGGGCGGGCCGACCTTAGGTCGGCCCGCCCCAGAGGGCAAGCTCAAAACGGCAGATCTGGTTTCCCGGAGTCAGGAAATCCGGATCTTCCGGGAAGTCATAGAAGGTTTCAATCCCTGCTGGATTTTCAAGGGATATTTCGCTTAATCAGCTTAAATCGGGAATTACCTGCTTTTCTATCCCTGCTTCAGTGAAGTTAGTCCCTCTGGCCCCCGAAAACTATCCGACCGCGGGTTCCATTTAAAAATTCGGAACTACGGCCTACAGCTCCTCGACCGTCTCCGTCATCTTCATTCCGAGCCTCTCGAGCTCCTCCAGGACGGGCTCGTATATCTCGGGAACGACGGGGATGTAAACGCCCGAAAGCTTTATCTTCCCCTCGAGAATGAAGCGGACGGCAGCGGCTGCGGGCAGACTGACAGTCCTTGCAACGGCGGTGTCGTCGCCGATTTTCCCGAAATCGATGAGTGTGGACGTTATCCTCTCCCTCTTGCCGCCCGGGAACTCTCCAACCACGACGTCCTTCAGGATCACCATATCCCGCTCACCCTCTCTGTAGTGAAGCTTCTTCTCAAGGAGATCGGCGAAAACGTCGAGGGGAGAGCTCTTCTCGAAGGGAACCTTCTCGTCGCTCAAAAGGCCGAGCCACCTGAATTTCTCGATGACATGGGAACCTTCCGGAACGCCGAGGAACTGGGGCAGGGCCTTTTCGGGATCCCCTTCGATACCCATGAGTTTCGCCACGAAATCCCTGTAACTCATACCATCGAGAGAGATCTCTTCTTCCGACAGAAGGCCAAGTTTGCCCACGGCAGCCCATGTCTCACACCATCCCGGATATCTCAAGGTTCCCCTGAAAATAGTCTCAATGCCCTGAACGCTATAAGTCTCAATATAACTCACCGAATCCCTGTTGGGGTAAACCTCGAGCTCCCCTATACCTTCTACCTGCGTTGTGAAATAGTTCTTGAAAAGCTCCTCAGCGGGTATGGAGATCTCCCTGCCCTCTTTCAAATACCTGGCGCTGTTCTTGGCCGCCAGGACCACTCCCTTGGGGCTCCACGAGAATTTGTATTTCCACGGGTTGTCAGCAGCCTCGGGAGCGGGAAGGGCTCCGCAGTAGGAGTTAAAGCTCACCACTCTGCCGCCTCTGTTCTTTATATCGTGGATGGTCCTCATCGCCGACATGTGATCGATTCCGGGGTCAAGCCCTATCTCGTTGAGGAGGATGATGCCCGCCCTCTTCGCATCGGCATCGAGGGCCTTCATATCGGGTTTGACGTAAGATGTGGTCACGAGATGCTTCCTCTGCGCGATACATTCCTTGGCCACCATAACGTGATAGGCGTAGGGCAGCAGGCTCACCACAAGGTCGCTGTTCGCCACAAGGGTCCCGAGGCCCTCGGTGTTGTCGACGGTCCACTGAACCGCTCTACCCCTTGGATGTCCGGCTATTATCCTCTCGGCCTTGCTAACCGTCCTGGTTGCCACCGTCACCTCAAAATCATCGAGATCGAGAAGATACCTCACTATGGGCTTGGCGACCAGACCGGCGCCGAGGATCAAAACCCTTTTCATCGTTGCCTCCTTTCAAATTAACCGAGATGTTCTCTCAAGTAGAAATAATCGGGCGTGAGTTTCCCCTTGTAAACGATCACTGCCCGCTTTATGGGGGCCGGAAGGTCCACCTCATCGAAACCCCTGCTGTAATCAGCCCCCACTATATCGGGAACGTAATCCTTAAGGACATGGCTGAAATAATCAGAGGCATCCCTCGGGAGTTCCGCCGGGAGGTTGTCCACAGCGAGAACGGTGATTCCGTCCGCCTTCACTCCGTCTTCAAGCCTATCATCTCCGGGAAAGTATGTAAAGGCCGGATTGCCAGGCTCGGTGCACTTGAGCGTGAATTCCACAGCTCCGCCCACATCGCAGCTGATATCGCCCACAACGAGAAGCCTGGGGCTCTGCTCGCCGAAGTGCTTCCGCACAAAATCCATCGTCACGAGCCGCGGGTAACGGCTATCCCAGTAGATGGCGTTCACGAGAACATCCAGGTGGGGAACGTATCTCTCGAAAACGCCCCTGTACTTCTCGGGATGCTCGTAATAATCATAGAGCTCGAATTTCTGACCGGGATCCCTGGGTTCGACCATGTGTTCCTCTTTAAACACGACCTTGTAGATCCTGTCATTACGCGCGCGATCTCTCAGCGCGAATAGCTCTGCAGGCTCAACCTCTTCTATGGGAAGGAGGTCGAGGATCTCCTGGGCACCCTGGGAGACATGGCCATATCCGGCAATTCCTATGGTAAAGGGTGAAAGTTCTTCCGGCAGACCTCCTTCGGCTATCTCCCTGCCCACCTTCCTGACGGCTTCTTTGGCTCCCTCGAGGTCTCTATAATTGAGGGTCTGAGAGAGGTGCCTGAAGGGTGTGTCATACCCCCTCATGGAGAGTTTCTCGCCGAGAAGCCAGAGGGTGTCGATCATGCCGGCCAGGCCGGCGAACCTTCCGAAAAATATGAGTCTCCTTCTCTTCTCGTCGGTTATCCGCTCGTAATCTATCAGGGTGCAGCCGAGATCCAGGAGCTTTCTCAACATGGGCATGTTATACGGCTGTCCCTTTATGGTGTGAGAAAAGAAAACATAGATCTTGCCCGGTTCGAGATATGACGGGGGTATCTCTTTGACGCCGAAGACAAAGGGAGCGGGACAGAGCTCCCCGGTTATGGTGGCTCCAGCCTCTCTGTAGTCGTCGTCGCCATATATCCTCAGCTCCGAAGGTTCCACAAGGACCTCGATCGAGTGTTTTTGAATAAGCTCTTTAACGTCCTCGGGCACGAGGGGCGTCCTCCTCTCCCACGGATTTTTTGTCTCCTTTCTGATCGCTATCCTCTTTTCCATGACATTCACCTTTTCCCTTTTGTCAATTTGGACAATTTCGAATTTTCTGGAAATCAGCAATTAAAGATAAAGCTAGGGAACCGTCTTTACAACAAGCCCGTCCTGTCAGAGGGGCTCGGGGGTCTTCCTCACAAAACTCCCGGCCACTTCAAAGACTAGAACAACCAGGATTAAAGCCCCGAGGAGCAAAAATATGCTTATTCTGGAGCCGAAAAGCCTCAGTTTATCGTACGCAAACCCTCCGATCAGGGGCGAGATAACCGATCCAAGGTTTGATACCGAATTCAGGGCACCCACCTTTGTCCCCTTTCTACCCCCCGATGAAATCACGATGGAGCGCGATACCGGCAGGAAACCCCTCATCGTGCAGAGAATCAAGAAGGCTAGGACAAGACTGACGGTCAGAGAGCGGGTCAGGGGAAGAAAAAGAGAGGAGAAAGCGGCCACGGCCACTATCCCTCTCAGGACCCACATCCCGTCGAGTTTATCGGCCAGATGGGAAAGCAGATAAGTGAAAAAGATGCCTCCCAGTCCGAAGAGGAACATGAGGAGAGCCACTCCTCTCATGTTGAAGCCGAAGAACTCCTTGAGATGCAGGAGGAAAATGGAGTTATAAAGCCCCAGAATAAAGCCCATGAAAAATCCGAAAACGTAGATCCAAGCTCCGAGGCTGAAGCCCCCCTCTGATGTTTTCTCCGTGCCTCCTTCCCTTTTTCCCTCCCTGATGAACACCATGGAAAAAAGGACTATAAAAGCCGCGATCACGAAAACCCATTTTACCGCGTCCTGTTCGGGAATGGATCGGTACCTCGTCACTAAAGAAAGCACCAGCGATGCGAGGCCGCTGCCTATCCCCATCCCTAGACTCCCGATTATGAAATATATGCCGATAGCCCTCGAGCGGAAGCTTCTCTTCGAAGCCTCTCCGACCAGTATCTGCAACTGAGGCCATACAGCGCCCGCAAAGAAGCCCTGAAGGGTCCTCATGAGGACCACGAGATGGGGATTGGGAATGAAAACGAGGGAAAGGGTGGACAGCGAGAGCCCAAGAAGGCCCGCCACGATAAAAGGTTTCCTCCCGAACCTGTCGGAAAGGGCGCCGATGAGAAGGGAAGATATGCTTCTCGCGAGCATGAAGCCGGAAACGAGAAGGCCCACCTCGAAGGCAGATGCCCCGAGTCCCCTCAGATAAAGGGGAAGGAGGGGTTTAACCATACCCATGCCGATGGCAGCCCCGAAGACCAGGAAATACACAAAAATCACCATGGGCTGATTATACCACAGGAAGTTCGTCCTGAAAAGTTAGCCTTTGAGAGGGATCAGGCCGATTCCTTGAACTTGCGGGCAGCGGCCACAAAAGCGTGAAAGAGGGGATGCACCCTCATGGGCCTGGACTTGAACTCTGGATGAAACTGGACGCCGATGAAAAACGGGTGATCACGGATCTCCATGATCTCCACGAGATAACCGTCGGGGGAAAGGCCCGAAGCCGTCATTCCCCCCTTTTCAAAAGCCCCTAAATACTCCGGATTGAACTCGTACCTGTGCCTGTGCCTTTCGCTTATCTCCGTCTCCCCGTATATGCTATGGGCGAGAGTTCCCTCCTTTATCCTGGCTGGATAGGCTCCTTTTCTCAGGGTACCTCCGTAATAGAGCACTCCCTTCTTCTCGGGGAGAATTGTAATCACCGGATGGGGGGTTTTCGGATTGAATTCCGTCGAATTGGCTCTCTCCATCTTGAGCACATTCCTCGCGAATTCTATCGTGGCGACCTGCATGCCGAGGCATATCCCCAGAAACGGTATGCCGTTCTCGCGGGCGTAGCGGATGGCCGCGATCTTTCCCTCGATACCGCGCTGTCCGAAACCGCCGGGAACCAGAAGCCCGTGGATTCCCTTAAGAAGCACCTCAGCTCCCTCTCTCTCCACCTCCTCGGAATCCACGAACCTGAGCTTCACCTTCACCCTGTTGGAAAAGGAAGCATGATTGAAAGCCTCGAGAATGCTTTTGTAGGAATCCCTCAGGTGAACGTATTTACCACAAAGGGCGATCTTCACTTCCTCGTCCAGTGATTTCAGCACCCTGACAAGCTCCTCCCAATCGGACAGATCGGGAGGCGGAGCTACAACACCCAGCTTGGCGAGGATCAGGTCGTCGACCCCCTCCCTTCTGAAAATGAGGGGTATCTCGTAAATTACGTCCACGTCCAGAGCCTCTATGACAGATTCTTCCGGAAGGTTGGAAAAGAGGGCGATCTTATCCCGCGTTTCCTCCGATAGTTTTCTGTCGGACCTGCACAGGATCATATCGGGCTGTATTCCGATTTCCCTCAGTTTCTGGACGCTGTGCTGGGTGGGCTTGGTTTTCAATTCTCCGGCAGTCTTTATGTAGGGAACCAGAGTCATGTGCACGAAGGCTACACGTCCCTTTTCCTCGAGCCAGATCTGCCTGACGGCCTCGAGAAAGGGCAGGCTCTCTATATCTCCCACTGTTCCCCCTATTTCGGTGATCACCAGCTGGGCTCCCTGCAGGGCCAGCTTTCTGACCCTGGCCTTTATCTCATCGGTGAGATGGGGGACGACCTGCACCGTCCCGCCGAGGAAATCCCCCCTCCTCTCCCTTTCGATGAGTGAATAATAGATCTGGCCCGCCGTGACGTTGTTGTCCCTCGTGAGATCCTCATCGAGGAACCTCTCGTAGTGTCCCAAATCCAGGTCCGTCTCGGCTCCATCGTCAGTGACGAAAACCTCCCCGTGCTGGAAGGGGTTCATCGTCCCCGGATCGACGTTCAAATAGGGATCAAATTTGAGGGGACTCACTGAAAAACCCCTCCGCTTCATAAGCAGAGCAATTGAAGCGGTGGCAATCCCCTTGCCGAGGGCGGAAACGACGCCACCCGTCACACATATGAATTTCGGCATAACTTATTATGACGAATGGACCCCACCTCCGTCAATTTCCCCGCCCTTTTCGGGGTCGGGCCGTGCAACCTGCACGGCCCGACCCCACAATTTAACCACTTGTCCCCCATAACGCGGTGGTCGATAATATCACCCGTGAGCAAAGGGGAAAAAGTCCTCCTGATCAGGCTCTCATCGCTCGGCGATCTGGTCCTTCTGACTTCAGCCCTGGAAGCTCTCTCGGAACTCGGCGCCGAGACCCACATATTAACGACGCCCTCTTACGTCGGGGTCTTTGAGGGCGATCCCCGTGTCGCGGGTATCCTCCTCCATACAGGAGACCGCGACGATACAGTGCGCTCCCTCAGAAAAAGGCATTACAACTTTGCCATAGACATGCACGGAAAAGCCCTCACTCGCTATTTCCTTCTGAAAGCCAGGGCTGACAGAAAAGCCGTGATAAAAAAGCGCTGGCTCGCCAGGCAGCTTGCCCTGCGGTTACACGTGAGGATAAAGGAGGTCTCCGTCACGGAACTTTACCTGAATCCGATCAGGAAATTGCTGGGTTTTGCGGGCCCTACTCCTCTGCCCCGCCTGAAAAGCGACTTTCCGGCGAACAGATTCAAAGAATTAACCCCCTATGTCCTGCTTTTCCCCGGCGCTAAAAGCAGGACAAGGATCTGGCCCCATTATCCCGAACTGGCACGCCTGATAAAGGACGAATTTGGGATCAACGTCGTAATAGGAGGAACCTCCGAAGACCGCCAGCTGGCGAGCGAAATGTTCTCCCGTTTCGCAGACGTCGTAGATCTCGTCGGAAAAACAGACCTCAGGGAGACCTTCGCTCTGGTGAACGAGTCCAGCTTCGTCGTCGCCAACGATTCGGGCCCCGCTCACATCGCATCGGCCCTGAGCAAGCCCGTCATGGTCTTCTTCGGCCCCACGCTGCCCGCCTTCGGATTCAGGCCTCCCGGGAAAAAAGTCATAGTGATGGAAAAAAACGTGAAATGCAGGCCCTGCAGCATTCATGGTGAAAAACCCTGCAAGAGGGGTGATCTCATGTGCCTCGCTTCCATACCCCCCGAAGAAACCCTGAATAAACTGAAGCTCTTTGGATTCCTTGACGCCGATATATGAGAAAGCTTAAACTTATAGGCCCATGAACGACAAAGTCGCGGAGCAAATCTCCAAGACCTACGACATCGACCTGAAAATCGCCAGGATCCTGGTCGACAAAGGGATTACCAACCTCGATCTCGCCAGGGCTACCTTCAACCCCGTTCTGGAAAATCTCCTCGCGCCCGAGACACTCCCCGATTTCAAGGCTGCCCTCGAGAAAATCCTCAAAGCCATAGGCAGGGAAGAAAAAATCCTGATATGGGGACACGAGGACGCCGACGGGATAACCTCCACCTGCGCCCTTATGAAAGCCATCGAAAAATTGGGTGGCCTGGTCGATTATTTCATCCCGGCCAAATCCAGCAACGGACACGGCCTTTCGAAACGCGGAGTGGACATGGCCATCGAGGAGGGCTTCAAGCTCATAGTAACCGTTGACTGCGGCGGAAGTTCGGGAAAGGAAGCAGAATACGCGCTTTCAAAGGGCGTGGACGTCGTGGTGACCGACCACCATGAGCTTCCCAGGGAGTTGCCTCCGACCCCCTTCGTGAACCCCAAGATGGGCGGTGGGTCTTTTCCCTATCTCGCGGGAGTCGGTGTCGCCTTCAAAATGGCCTGGGGGATATTGAGGTATAAATCTGGCTGGGACCTCTACAGGATCAGAAAAGAACTTCCAGAGCTATTTTTCTATGCCTATGTGGGAACCATCGCCGACAGGGTCCCCCTCTTTTCGGAAAACAGGATATTTCTCCTCGAAGGGGAGAAAGTCCTCTCCTGGTACCGTCATCCCCTCGTGAAAGCCTATAAAAATTTAAAGGGCGAGGATCCCAGTCCCGAGATCGTCATCTCCCTGGCATCGGCCGGAAAAACCACCGGTAGAAGAAATCTCGGAGTCGAACTCTATAAAGCTTCCGACGAGGCTGATGCCGAGGCCCCCTTGAAGGAAATCCTCAGGGAAATCGAATACTGGACGGTCGAATCGGAGAGGCTTCTTAAGGAAGCACAGTCGCGGATAAAAATCGTCAGGAACTACATACTGCTCGACATGGGAGAGGTGCAACCTCGGTTTCTGGGCTTTCTCTCGTCCAGGCTCAAAGACAAATACAACGTTCCCACTATCGTGCTCGGCCGCAAGGACAACGGCCAGGTGGCGGCCGAGGTCAGGGCTCCCTACGGCTTCAACTCCCTCGATCTGCTCGATCATCTGAGCGAGATCTTCATCGACTACGGAGGCCACAAACTGGCTTCGGGGTTCTCCATGGATCCCCGCCAGCTTCCGGAACTGGTCGAGGAGGTGGAGCTGTATTTCAAGGAAAAAGGCAACTCCCTCTACAATTTCTCGGCTGACATAACCCTATCGGAAAAGGACAGGAAAATCCTGGAAGACCTGGTAAAGATAGGGCAGCTTGGTGTGGAGATAAGGGCTCTATTCAAGAAGATCAAACTTCAAAAGGCCAAAGAGCTCCTTATGGGGCTTCCCCTGGTGGACCCTCTCGGTCTCCTCGATCTCTATGGCCCTCAGGAGACCGCAAATCTCCTCCTTCTATCGACCGACCAGGGGATTGCTGTGGAGCAGGTCCAGCTCTATCAACCCTCCTATGATCATAACCCCGCTGACTGATGTCCACCTCTCCTCCGTCCCTTTTCTTCAGGATCACGCGGGGTCTGAAACCGGGGACCACCTTGCCGATGGGAGTTAGCTGACACTCGAGTCCCCCGAGTTTCTTCAGGTCCTCTTCGGGCACAGTGAAAAGCAACTCGTATTCCTCCCCGCTCTCCGATATCAGCTCCCAGGCTGAGATCCCGCCGATCTCAAGAAGTGGCACGACCGAGGGGTGAACGGGCAACTTGTTCTCATCGATGACGATGGAAAAACCATTCAGCCTAGCAAGCCTGTACAGGTCTATCCCCAGGCCGTCGGAGATATCGATGATCGAAGTTATATTCAGCTCGCGTTTTATGTTCTGAATCTCCTTTATCCGCGGCCACGGTCTTTTAAACTTCTCGAAGATCGGGTTCAGGTCAAAGTTGGACAGCCTCTCTCTCAGTTCCTTTCTCTCATAGAGCAGAAGAGCGGCTCCCGGCCTGCCCAGGTCTCCTGTGACCACGACGACGTCGCCCTCCGCCATCCCGCTCCTTTTCAAAGCCGAATCCTTCTCGACCTCCCCTATCACTGTTGTCACCAGCGAGATGCGGTTTCCTCTCACAATGTTCCCGCCCGAAGGAGATATACAGTAAGCATCGTTCAGTCTCTCGTATCCCCGATAGATTTCCTTCACTTTCTCGACGTTCAGATCCGGGGGGAGTTCCAGATTGACGAGATAGGTGAGAGGCACGGCGCCGGTGGCGGCAAGATCTGATAGAGCTGCTGCCAGGGACTTGTGGCCTATTTCTCCCAGATCCATATATTCCCTTTTGAAGTGAACTCCCTCGAAAAAGGCGTCGAGGGACACGACCATCTCCGTCACGGGTATCTCAGAGATGGTCATGGCGTCGTCGCCTGGGGGCAATTTTATCCTGTTGTGAGGCCTGAAAAAGGACAGAAGTTCCTCTATCAACCTGTCTTCCGGGAAAAATGCCATAGGCTAAAAACTATAAGGTAAAGCGACGTTGAATTCAACGTCTGTGCCCTGGAAGCCCTCTTCCTCAAAATTAGTTCTTACCGAAATCTTCGTTTTCTCACTCATCGCTGGTTAACCTCCTTTCCTCCTGTGAACCCTCTCAAGCTGATTATACAACCTGACTATAGCCCTGTTAATTTC
>JAGGUL010000100.1 GCA_021158525.1 Candidatus Hydrothermota bacterium
CTACATCCCCACAGAACCTCGGCGCTGGTATGGTCAACGGGAACAAATGACCCAACAGATACAACACATCTGACACGTTCAACGCATCGTCTGCACTGGCATCGGCAGCCCTCTGACAGGCAAACTGTGGCGGGAACAAATGACCCAGGCTAAATACAGCATCCGTCACGTTCACTGCTCCATCAGCGTTAGCATCTCCACGCACATAAACGGGACCGGTCAGGACAGGACACGTCAACGCCCTTATCATCCAGTCCCCAGCATGATCCCAATCAGTACCTGTATCTATATATGTCGTGTCGTTGTAAAGGGACCACTGCATGGAATCGGGGGCATCGTCGGTCTGATCGATGGCAAGACCGGGCACGTAAGGATAGCTATCCTGCTGGACATAGAAGATGCTGAAGACGCCGTCAGGTGTGATTAAAGTGGTGTCATCGAAACTTATGTAATTCCACTGACCGCGCTGGATCACTATGCTATCCCTCGAGTAAACCGGTGTTGGAGGTGGCTGCTCGGATACCAGAGGATCCTCATAGACCCTGACTCCTATGAGATTGCCGCCGGGAACAGGCCAATCGGAGCCCCAGATATACATCTTGGCACCGACAATCTGCACTCCAGAATCGGTGACGAACGTGACGCCGAAGCCATTCCCGGGGTCGTAATACGCCCATGCCGTGTAGGGAGTCCCGTCATCGTAGAAGTGCTCGCTGTCGGCAACGACAAAAGTTGCCTCTACGGTGTCATTTGACGGATTCTCGTCATCGGGCCACTGATTTATCACAACGCTCTTATAGGTATAGCCACAGGAGTCATCGGGGATTACGAAGGGCGGGGTAGGAATTGCCCTTGTCTCACAGTGAGGCCAGTCGCTATCCACGTGATAGCTGAAGGGCTCAACTGCCACCGTATCCCATCCATCGCCAGGGATGTGCCTGAGTATTATCCTCACGAAATCGAGGGTGGTGCTCTCGGGGATTACCACTGTGCCTGCATTGTGGGCATAGAGCGTATCGTAAACCGTCATGCCCGGGACAATGGGCTGAGGCCAGATAACTTTGATGAGATCCAGATCCACGGCCGTACCGGGCGTCCCTATCCTGACCCACTTGATATACCAGCCGGGGAAGTTCTCTGATGCATCTGAGCCAAAGTCAAATCTTATCTGGATAGTCTGGCCCGCGAAGGCCGACAGATCGAAGTAATCCTTTACCCAGCCCCCGCTGTTGCCAGAGAACCCTGGCTGACCGTAGAGGAAGCAGTTATATAAAGAGATCTGATCCTCAGGGTAACCGTTGCAGGGGAACAGTATGTACCATGTAATACCGCCATCGTTGCTGACCTTTACATTGCCGCCATCATAATAGGACTCGATGTCATACCAGTGGCAGAGCTCCATCACAACGCACGAATCTTCAAGGGTGATCGGCGGTGAGAGCAGGCTGTGACCCGCATTGCTTGGATAGTCCGTGTTGAGATAAGTGCCCCAGACATTCGTTATAGGAACGCTGTCGCATGCATAAGGTCCCACCAGGGTATCGGGTCCCCACTGCCAGGCTGCACTGCAGGGATACATCGGGGCTATATCCATCCAGCCCCAGGTATCTTCGTTGAAATCATAGATGAAACAGGTAGAATCCAGCACACACTGAGATGGAGGAGGTATGAAGGCAAAACAGGAAGTGGGAGGAGTCATATGGCAGGACCAGGTGGGAGGTGTAAAGGCAGGTAACGCCCATTCGTAATCCATCCAATCTGAAGGAGAAACCTGACTCACCCAGGCTGTAGCGCTGCCATCTACGTGTCCCACTCCCCATCCGTAACTTGTGGGAGTGTAGAGTGAGCAACAGCCCACCGCATTCCCCATCTGGTCGAGAATGGTGAGAATGTTAGCGTCCTGCTCGACCGCTATGAGATAACCTTCAGCGTCGAAGGAAAGTCCAGCTCCGCTGTACCCGCTCGAAGGAGAACACCAGTTGACCTGGAACGGTCCCGATACAATGTTGCCGTTTCTGTAATCGATCTCGGTTAGAAGATCGGGGCTAGAGTTGGTCATGACCCACAGGGTTCTGCAAATGTCATCAAAGGCCAACCCTGAGATTCCCCTCACCGGGGACCTGATTATGTTGAGGAGCTGACAGTTAGGCGGCGGAGTCACAACGTAGATCACGTCCTGATTCCAACCGCCGACAAAGAGCACGTCGCAATAAGGATCGTAAGCAATGCCTCGCTGAGAAGTGGGCCAGGGGACATTTGAGCAGTAACTAACTATTGCGCAGTTAACGGGATCCCACTCGAATATCCCATTGTTGCCGCCGACCTCTACCTGATAGATCGTGCCTGTGTTAGGGTTATACGCCATGTCTCCTATCCAATCGCCGTAGTTGTAGGGACCACAGGTGTCAACTATAGCACAGGGAGGAATCGGAGGCAGCTCTTCGGCGTGTCCGAGTATCAACCATTTGATATCCCAGCCGGTATAAGTATAAGCTTCGTCAGACCCGAAATCAAAGGCTATAAGAACTGTCTGCCCCGTGTAGGCCGAGAGATCGAAACAATCCTTCACGTAAGCTCCCGAATTCCCAGTAAACCCCGGCTGGCTATCTACGCACCATGCATAATAGAAAGTACTCGAGTTTATTATGCCCGGGTATCCACCCTCGGGATATATCAGTTGCCATGTGGCTCCACCATCGCTCGAAATTTTAACATTGCCACCGTCCCAACCCGCTTCGGTATCGTAATAGTGGCAGATTTCCATCCAGTCGCAGTCAGGCGTGATCTCGAAGGGACCGAAAATCAACCTTTCGCCAGCATCCACGGGATAATTAGCACCAGGGGTTGTCGCCCAAACATTGGTTACCGGTACTTCATCACAGGCTACTTCGGGGCTGTTTGCATCAAAACCCCATTGCCAGACAGTAACTCCTCCTGTGTCACAGGGAGAGACAGTACCGCCACCGGGATCTATGTTGAAGTCGAGGACTATACATGTGTCGGTGAAGTTACAGCCAACCTTTCCTTCAAGTATCACTCTGTCATGTCGCCCTTTTAGTAACTCTTCGACAGCTGATGCAGAAATTTTCAAAATCGGCTCATTCTGTTTCGCGGGATCTGATGTATAAGCTATAGGATTGTGTTGAACTATATCTTTGTAATTCGGCGTAGGGACGTTAAAACCTGCAGGTGCAAGAAAGTTCCCTGCAGTAC
This sequence comes from Candidatus Hydrothermota bacterium, assembly GCA_021158525.1. Classification (GTDB taxonomy): domain Bacteria; phylum Hydrothermota; class Hydrothermia; order B15-G9; family DRBW01; genus DRBW01. Next base: position 3,214 of record JAGGUL010000100.1, read on the forward strand.
GCACTGGTCCTTGTACAGTCCCGGGCGCAGCGAGAAGCCCGGAAACTACCAGGAGTAACATGCATACTTTTAATTTTGAGTACATAAAACACCTCCTTTTATTACAGCCCTCTTCCCAGTGAACGCAATATTTTTTTCTCGGCCATTGTATGGTTCACACATATTGCCTCTACATAATCTTCCTCCTTTTTAGTGAAATCACTGACATCGTCCCATGAGGAAATCTCCAAAGGCATCACCTCCTTTCATTTAAGTTCAGTACAATTTCAGAATTTTGCGGGTGATCGTTTTCCCGGAGACCCTCGCCTCACAGAAATAATAGCCACTGGGGAGCATCCGACCATGATTATCACGGCCGTTCCAGGACAGTCTGTGTATCCCCTTGATTTGCCTCCCTTCCAGCAGTGTTCTCACTTTTCTACCTCCAAGGTCGTACACACAAATGCTGACATAAGCACTTCTGGGCAGGGAATAGGAGATCAAGACTTCCTTGCTGAAGGGGTTGGGAGCAACCCGAAGAATTATTCCTCTTGACGCCTTTATCTCATGGCCCTTTGTGCTTTTACTGTTGCTGGTCCTTTTCGTCCGCTTGCGGATGGGTATGTATTTAACGGTGTTCTTGATATCCATTCCCCGCGTATCCAAGGCGTTGGGATCATATCTGCGTCTTTTCTCAGAAAGCGCGGAACTTGGAAAATTTTGTGGGGGCTGCAGCTTCCCTGCATTTATACCCCTGGGCGCCTTCTCTGCCCTGAATTTGTAAAATACAACGGCTCCCTTCCCGTCTTTCCCTTCAATTGTTATAACCTGAGTGTTTGAAGAAAACACTGAAAGGGGGAAAATCACGGTGAAAATAACGACCAAGGGTAAAAGCCTCATGACGCTATACCCTCCTTTTTTCCTAAAAGATAAGCTGGGAAAACAAGTAAATATTCACAAAAGGCAGAATCGCATCTCAAACCACCTGTCTCTCCCCCTCCCGGTACTGATTTAGTACTCCGAGGAGAGACCAATTTCATCTTTAACCTCCAATTAAATACACTTCTTTGTCAAAAGGGGGGATTAAGGGTGAGCTGCCGGTTTGAGATCAGCAGACGGCGAGCCGGTGAACTTCCATCACAGGAATCTCAACAGGGGTGTCAACAAAAAAGAGAAACAACTTCCCTTTTCTGCGTAGAAGGAAACACCTTACAGCCCTCTTACTTCCAAAACTATAATTCATAAACCCCCCAACATCTTTAACAATTTTTTAATAATGCAATAAGGCAATTATGTCAAGTGTCAGAATTGTCACTGACAATTTGTTGCAATGCTGGGAAGGGCTTGATATTTCACGAAATCTGAATTATTATAAAAAATCAAGCATATTCCGTTTACAGTCAGGTTAAGCCCTTCAGGCTATCGTTAGGTAGATATTTCAAATTCTGGATTATACAAATCCATGGCAAAAAAGGGGGAAACGTTATGAAGCGTTTGTGTATACTACTATTGTTTGCAGGCGCCTTGCTTGCGAGCGGTTCGCAATTTGTAGTCAACTTCAACGCCGCGGACCTGCATTTTTCAAGAGTCTTCGATTATGATTTGGTAACGCTTCTCGATCTTCCGACATTGACAGAAGTAGGAATGCCTGGCCTTCCGGTTAAAACCGTACACGTCGCCCTTCTTCCAGGGGAAAGGGCCGTTAGCATCAAAGTAATCGACGTTGAAACTGATACTCTAGAAGGAATTTACAAACTTTTACCGGTCCAGCCCCCCAAGAAAACCTCCGATAATGAAAGAAATATTCTGGGTCCAGAGGAGAAATACTATTCTCACGCCCTTTATCCCGAGAAAATAGCTGAGATCGCCGGAAATGGCGATATCGCTGGCCAGGCACTATGCGCGGTTAGAATATATCCCCTGGCTTACATCCCGCAGCCGGGCATTCTTATCCTTCGCAAAAAAATAACGATAGAAATAGAGACCGAATCTGCCCCAGCCCCCAGGGGGATCAAACTTACATCGTTGACAAAAGCCCTGTATGAGAGAGAACTAAAGGAACTGGTGATTAATCCTCGGGATGTCAAACTCAGAGCTGCAGCACCCACAAGCACTAAGCTCAACCCCGGTGATTACGAATATGTGATCATAACTACTTCTTCCCTTCAGTCTTACTGGAATCAGCTTTTAAACTGGAAGAAAAGAAAGGGGATCAATGATACAATAGTTAATGTCACGTGGATTTACAATAACTATTCTGGAAGCGACGACCAGGAAAAGATCAGAAATTTCATCATTGACGCCAACTCAACCTGGGGAACAATCTGGTTTCTCATCGGAGCCGACGCCGATCAGATCCCTATGAAAGTAAAACAGTTCTATGTCGACGACTGGTATGATGTCCCGAGTGATTATTACTATGCCGACTACGACGATGACTGGTATCAGGAAGTTTTTGTAGGGCGTGCTCCCGTTGATAATTACTCTCAGACAAATATATTCATCGGCAAAGTTCTCAAATACGAGAAAGACCCGCCCACAACGAATTATCCTCTGAATGTGCTCCTCATCGGCATGGACCTTGACGGCAGCACTCAATCAGAAAACGTAAAAGAATACATCGACAACTACTACATTCCGTCAAGATTTAATGTCAACAAAGTTTATGATAGCGATGGAGGAAACCACAAGGACTCGGCCCTTTACTACTTGAACGTCGGTCAAAACCTGGTGAATCACTCTGATCACTCAGACTGGTATGTTCTGGGCGTAGGATACACCAACCACGGATGGTCTCTCTATAGGTCCGACATCGATGGCCTATCCAACACTTACAAGACTTGCATTTTCTACTCTCTCGGTTGCTGGTCCAATGCTTTTGACTATAACGATGCCATCTCCGAACATTTTATTGTGTATAACTCCAACGAGGCCGGAGTAGCTTACATAGGGAATACCCGTTATGGTTGGTATAGCCCTGGCTACTACAACAACTTATCTATGCTCATGGACAGGGAATGGTGGAGAAGCCTCTTCAACTACGATAAATACAAAATAGGCCAGACACTGGCGAATTCCAAGAACAGAAACTACCCTAACGATAACACTATGAAGTACATACACTATGAACTCTGCCTCCTCGGTGACCCTGAGATGCCGATCTGGACCAACACGCCCCAGCCTCTCACCGTGTCACATCCAGATACTATAGCTGCCTGGGCCGGGGATTACACGGTTGTGGTATATTCAAACGGCTCTCCCGTCGATTCGGCATACGTGTGCCTTTATAAGGACGGCGAAGTCTACGAGAGAGGCTACACCAACTCCAGCGGCCAGGCCACTTTTAACATTAATCCCACTTCCGAAGGGATCATGTATGTCACGGTGACAAAGCACAATTACATCCCCTATCAGGGCGAATCCTTTGTAACAAGCGGCCCTCCTGTGGCAGACTTTACTGCGAACCCCACCAGCGGAGTTACTCCGCTTACTGTTCAGTTCACCGACCTTTCCTCCGGCTACATCACGAGCTGGCACTGGTTCTTCGGCGACGGTGGGGAAAGCTACGAACAAAATCCCTCACACATATACACCTTTGAAGGTTCTTTCGACGTTACGCTTATCGTGTCTGGGCCCATGGGTACTGACACGATGACTAAATGGAACTATATCGACATAGTTTGCGATAACGTGATGGTCCCGGAGACTGCAACTGCGACTGCCGGCGGAAATATAAATATCCATTTGTTAGGGCGTACAACTTTTAATACCAACGCCTTTCAAATAGGTGCCTGTTTTGACACATCATTGATAACGGTGGATAGCCTCTCACTGCATGGAACTGTTTTCGACACCGCGTGGGGCGGAGAAGGCCCTGACTATGCCAATTTCCATATCTATCCCTCCGGGAAAGTCGAAGCCGCCATCATGTTCGACCTCAACCTTCCATTTGACAAACAGCTCGGACCTCTCAGCGGAGAGCCTATCCTCACCTTCCACTTGACCATAAAAGACGATGTAGTACCGCCCGATACACTGCTCTTTAACCTCTCCAATGACTGTGGGGAAAATCTTTACACTGATACAGTACCTCAAAGTATTTATCCATGCTTGTTCACCAGTCCCATATATGTCGTGGAAGCACCAACTTTCGTGAGAAGCGATGTTAACGCAGACGGAAATACAAACGTAACGGATGTAACTTATCTTGTGAACCACCTCTTTCCTCCTTCCTTTGCCTGCCAGGACGCCGCCGATTGTAATGATGATGGCGCTTTGAATGTCTCTGACGCTGTGTACTTGCTCAACCACCTGTTCCCTCCTTCTTTCCCTGCTCCCTTCCCCAATTGCGGTATAGATCCTACCGATGATGCCTTAGAATGTGACAGTTTCCCGCCGTGTGGTTCCAGACTGAATCAGTCTTTGGCTCCGAATCCAGACAACACTGTTGACTTCGTTTTATCGGAAAATGACTCTAAACTTGTAGCCACGATCGTAACGCACACCCAACAGGATGTTGGAGCATTCCAGTTTGAAGTGAGATATAGAGGCTCTCAGCTGAAGCTGGAAAATATCGACTTTCTCTCCGATGTCAGTAAATTCGAAATCCTGAGGACCTATGAAGAACTCAACAAAGTCATTGTATACGGCCTCTACGGGCTGGAACCCTATAAGAAAGGTATAACCCCGGTGATGCCAGCAGGATCTAATAGCATCGCCAGGATAACTTTCAGCGTAAAACGGGAAAACTATATCGCACCGAACCTTTCGAACGCGGTTCTATCTGATCCTTTCGGCTATGATCTTTATCCTTCGATCAACGTGCTTTCAAAAGACAAAGGCATTCCGAGCGTGTTCAAACTTTATCCCAGCGAACCAAACCCTATGAAGAATTCGACGGCCATCAAGTTTTCCCTGCCATTCGACTCTCATGTCGACCTTATCGTCTATAACTCCGCGGGACAAAAAGTTAAGACACTCATCAGTGGGTTCCAGAAAGCAGGGATCAAGCAGATAATCTGGGATGGCCTTGATGAAAAAGGGGTTCCGGTCTCAAACGGCGTTTATTTCTACATGGTAAAAGCTTCAGGACATAAAGCTATCGGGAAACTGATACTGGCCAGATAAAACTTCCTGAAAATAAAAAAGGGGAAACCGGTAAACCGGTTTCCCCTTTTTAACCTTTCAATTGCTTACTTAGAATTCCCTGAATTTGAATTGCCGTCTAACTCTATTCCCCTGATCAGATTCATATCGGGAAGTCGCCTGTTGACGTCGGGCATGTTCCACTTCTTCCAGGGACAGGAAGGTGGAAGCGGAGGCTGCCCGCCCATGAACAGATAGTTCGCGAGGAAGACCATATCGATGTAATCGAGGCTACAGCTCATATTCACGTCAGCTGCAGGCGTGGGCACTATCTCAGTGCCCCCGTAGAGGAAATTAGACATATTGGCCAGATCCGTGTAAGTAACAGCACCATCCGCATTTGCATCTCCAGCAGGAACCACATAATAAACGCCGTCTATAAGGGTGTCCACATAAATACTGTAACCGGAAGTATCGGAAAAGATACAGTCTGTGTGAACTCCATTGCAGTCTTCTGTCACGTTCAGATCAACAAGCGTGGGAATGGATGCCGACGAATTCACACTCCACTTAATCAGAAAGAGAGGGGTCCTATCAAAGGGAGGAAGCGCCTTTTCGAAAGGTGGAGTCATATCGTAAAGAACAGCGATTCTAAAGTATCCCTGATCATTGTTGATTTCGTACGTGAAATAGTCGGGGCCTTCTCCTCCCCAAACTGTATCGAAAAGGGTCGAAGCAGCTCCTTCTCCATACAGCGAAAAAGTATCTACTTGCAAAACAGCGGGGTCGAAACAAATCATCATTTGAAACGCCGTGCTCCACCCATCCACAGATCCGTAAATCAGGGAAATCTTCCCGTTATCTCCTGGTAAACCCCACCCATTTGATGACTCAAAATAGGTTAATGCGAACAGCGGGGCTACCATAGCCATTATTACCACATACTTCACTATTTTACCCATGTTTTAAACCTCCTTTTTCTCAATTTTACATCTTGATGACTTTTGTTACCAGATACTTTTCATCCTCCCTGGTCAGCTTCACAAAGTATACACCCTTTGCCACTTTTCTTCCTCTTTCGTCCTCTCCCCTCCAGGTAATACTATAGACCCCTTTATCGAAATATCCGTCAACTATAGTTTTCACTTTTCGGCCTGTCTTATCAAAGATTTCAAGCTTTGCCCGGGAGGCCTCCGGGATGCCAAATCGAATCTCCACTGTTTTTCCTACAAGGCTCGGATAGCAATTAAGAAACTCCTTTACCTTACCCTCTTCCCTACCGAGTACACCGGACACAATCGAAGTGTGATTGTATTCTATGGAATACCCCTCAGGATCTGCAAGTACCGCGTATATGAGCTCAGGGTCTCTCGAACGCCTCATTTTCTGCAGCATCCTTACAATGACCAATTTAGAAACACCTGGTTTCCATACATCATCAGGATTCCGGAATGGGCGTGGGCTCACAGAATGAAGAAGAACTGCATAGATTTTGCCATCCAACGAATCCACTTCATAGTTCACATAGTCAACATCGCTGGCAGCGGGGGCGTATTCATCGATTCCAAGAAGCTTCAAGCCTTCTCTGTCATACTCTATCGTGAATTGAAGCCCCAGGATGTCAACATAGTTATGAAGCTCGACAAAGTAAACAAGGGTATCCCCTTTTGCTTTTGCTCTGCGGAATATGACCCGGGAGCCACTGAGATCGTTTTTCTCGCTGCCTGGATCTGCCAGAGTCTGCTTTCCGCCACAAGGAGGAAAGGATTCACAGTCCAAATTATCGGGCGTGGGATCCGGCCCACACTCAAGATTAGGCTCAGGGAAAGTAGGAGGAGTTATATGCTGAAGCGCAAAAACAGCATCAGTCAAATTAACATGGCCGTCATCGTTGCAATCGGCGGCATCATCGCACAAATACGTCGGTGGCATCATGTTATTCAACAACCACACCACATCGGTGACGTTCACACTCCCGTCGGCGTTCACATCTCCACGAATAAAGGCCTTGCCGCTCATCACCACTGTCAGATAGGTAGGGGTCTCGAAAGTCACTTCCAAAGTGGTGTCTATCCCCCAATAGGAGAGCACCAAAGAATAGGGGGTATAGACCTCATCTCCACTAACCGTGCTCTTTCTGTAAACGGGGAGTTCTATTGGACCGAGTGTGTATGTATCATCCGTGTATCCTTCATACACAGGAGTACCGTGCCTATCGTAAAGTCTGACCTCCACGCTTTCAATAAAAGTAGAATCGACGCTCAATACAGTCAGATACAGAGAATGCGAATAATCAAAAGTAGCGTTTCCATTCAAGCTAATCTGTGAAGAATCTACACTCCCATCGACAACTGTCAGATTCGAGCTATTAAGTATCACTGCATCGGACGCGGCAGTTTCAATATTCAAGTTCCTGATAACAAGTGAGTTAACAGTATCCAGAATGAGCGCATTCCCTATCCCAGAACCGATGAAGATATCGTGCATTTCGAGTGAAGGGGGTTCTCCAACTATTCGAAGGCCCTCCGTGTGGAAATCAGAGATAACTAAACCTGCAATATCAATTGTATCAGCATTTTCGATTCTCAGTCCGTAAAGATGGTCAATTTCCAGGACTTCTGACCTGAGTGTTCCCTTGATGTTAAAGTCATAATAAGCTGGAGCACCCTTGAATGAAGCTTCTGTTAACTGGGCCTGCCCGCCATCATTGATATCAATCAAGGTGCTGGAATTTCTGACCATCACGACAGAATTGTCCACACTAAGAACGTTACCCGACGGTATATTTACGTCGCCCTCAAGAGAAAGGGCCACCATTTTAATTGAGTCAGTGAAACTAATTCCGGGAGTTGAGAACCCATCGAGGATAAATTCTCTCTCGAGGACTATTGTGTCGTTGTAGGTTCTATCCACCAATGTCAGCTCGATGGTCCCGCCGTGAGAGGCTGTATCGGGGATAAAGGAATTGAGATACAGGTATACGGTATCGGGGGGCAATATGAAGAAAGTATCTGGATTGACGCTGACATCCCAGGAATCTGGCCCAGAGGCATATGCATTGACCAAGATGATGGAATTGCTCCAGAGAGGTATCGACATCGAAATGCTATCACCTGGATCTACATGGAATCCGCTTAACTCCAGTTGATATGATTCTCTCGCCCATCCCGACGAAACGCTATAGACCTCTGTCTCTACTTTCAATGAAAAACCGCTGCTGTAATCTATCGGCGTCGAAGCCCAGAATGTTATCGATTTTTCAGAAGGAGCAAAACCTATAATCTGATCCATTCCATAGCTAAACTCAGCCGTTATATCCTCATAGCTTTCGTCGAAGTAGTTATGACTCAAAGCCTTTTTAACGGAAAGGATCCGCAAAGCCCGATTAGTAGCAGAAATGTTCTCAACATAGAAGCCGGTCAAGAAGTAAGTGCCGGTATCGGGCAAGAAAAGGAAAACAAATCTCAGGCTATCCTTTTCAACAACTATTTTCTCAGGTTTACTGGCTTTGAAGCCCCTCGACCTGATCATGGCAACCGCTGTATCAATTCCTCCATTGCCGTCGTTAACGCTGAAAATCGCAAAATGGGGGCCAATGTGCCCTTTATCAACCGCCCATGTATACACGGCCGTTGTCTCATCTACGCTCGACAAAGACCCACCTGGACTTTGGAGGATCTCAAACACCAGTGAGTCACAGCCCTCTCTTGCCTCCGGATCGTGGGCATAAAGGACTATCTGGACGGTATCGCCATAAGTGACTGCAAAACTATCAGCCGACAGTTCCAGGACAGGAAAATGATTCACATCGTTCACCGTGATGGACAGAGTAACGGTGTCCTGGAACGTGCTATCGTCGCTATCTATTGCCACGAAGTAGACGCTATAGCTTCCTGCCTGATCACAGGCCGGGATGAAAAGGAAGGTGCCTGTCCCATCACCGTTGTCCGCGAAACTGGAATTGTCGGGGAGCGGGCCCGATTCAAGGTGCGGAGGAACGCCGTCGGGATCGTGGGCCACAACGAGGACCTCCAGCGTATCTCCCTCGTCCACCGTCTGCGGAGGAATTGAATCCAGATAAGGCCTCTGATTGCCTGCATCGAACACCGTAATGACGACGAGCTCGCTATCGGCGAGTCCGCCGTCATCGGCAATGAAGTAAACATTGTACATCCCCGACTGCGTGTAATCCGGAGTGAAGAAGAAGACACCGGTGTCATTGCCCAGATCCTGGAAGGAAGCATTGTCGGGCAGGGGAGTTGCATAAAGGTTGAGCCTCGTGCCGTCGGGATCGTGGGCAGTCACGTTAAATGTGAGGGTTTCTCCCTCGACAACCGATTTCGGACCGATCGAATCGAGCACCGGGGGCCTGTTCGTGTTGTAAACCAGCACGCTAAAGAAAGTGGTATCGTTCAGTTCCCCGTCACTCGCATACACCCAGAAGCCATGGATACCAGCGGCATTATAGTCTGGGGCATAGAAGAATGTGGCTGTGCCGTCGCCGTTATCGGTGAAGCTCATATTTGGAATAGTCGGATAGATCCACAGCCAGATCGAATCGTTATCGGGATCGTGAGCCGTAATGCTCAGGATCAGGGTGTCCCCCTCGTTCGTGTGCTGTGTGGGTATGGAATCTATCTCGGGCTTCCTGTCGACATTATTGACGACTATCGTTACGACTCCCGTGTCTGAAAGCAGGCTATCATCAGTGGCAATGAAGATCACATCGTAAACTCCAGCCTGGAAATAATCGGGATAGAAGCTAAAGGTCATAGTGCCGTCCCCATGGTCTTCGTATTCGGAATTGGCAGGGGCTGACTCCACCGTGAAGAAGATCGAATCTCCCTCAACATCCGTGGCACTCACATCAAAAGTGAGTGTATCGGATTCACGCACATACTGCGTATCTGAGGGCACGTTGATGACAGGAGGATGATCGCCGCTCTCCTGGACAGTAATGGTTACTACCTCTGTATCGGCCGAATCGAGGTCTGTGGCGATAAAGGTAACAAGATAACTGCCAGACTGCACATAATTCGGTGTGAAGAGAAAATCTCCACTCCCGTCTCCATTATCGACAAAACTGGCGTTTTCAGGAAGGTCCTCAGCGACAAGCACGAGGGAGTCACTATCAGGATCAAAGGCATGGACGGTAAACTGAAGGGTTTCGCCTTCCATAACATTTTGGGGCCCAATTGAATCGAGAACTGGCGCATGATTGCCGGCCTCGAGCACCTGTATGGGAACCACTTCAAAATCGCTCAGCTTACCGTCACTCGCAGTAAAAGTGATGGTGTAAATACCGGCCTGCCAGTAAGCAGGCGCGAAGAAGAAAATGCCCGTATCGTTGCTGAGATCCTGGAACGAAGCGTTTTCGGGCAACGTATCTACAGAGAGCACAATGGAATCCCCATCGGGATCGTAGGCTGTGATAGTATCAACAAGGGTATCCCCCTCGTTGAGCACATAAAACCCGATGGAATCGAGGACCGGTGCCCTATCGACATCGATCACCGTTATCTTAACCTGTTCATAGTCAGAGAACTGAGGAGTGTCGGCGTCAGCGCACACAAAGGTGATGTTATAAACGCCGGCCTGGTTATAGTCAGGAGCAAATACGAAGTCGCCCGTTCCATCCCCGTTATCGGTAAAGCTGGCATTTGGCGGGATGCTCGTCACCGACAGATAAAGCGGGCCTCCGTCAGGATCGGTGGGATCTGTGGCATGCACGTGGATCACAAGGGTATCACCTTCATAAACCATCTTGTCGCCTATGGAATCGATAACCGGAGGCTGGTTGACGTCTATCACCGTTATGGCCATATCCCCCCTTCCTGTAAGGGGAGGATCCCTGTCGTCACGGGCATAAAAAGTGACGTTTTTCACACCGGCCGAATAATAATCGGGGACATATGTAAAAGATCCAACGCCATTCCCGCTATCTACAAAGGTCGCCCCTTCGAGAGTGGGGTAGTACCACATCATGGTCACGGAATCCCCATCGGGATCGTGAGCCATTATGTGAACAACCAGGGTCTCTCCCTCACTAACGGTCTGGTCCACCAGAGAGTCAAAGACAGGTGCATGGTTACCGCTCTCTCCCACATCTATCTCAACCACCACCGTATCCGCCAGTGCCGGCGTCCTCATGTCATAACCTATAAACCTGACATAATAAACCCCTGACTGGTCATACCCTGGCACCCAGCTGAATGTCCCCGTAGCTGGATTACCCGTATCGCTCACAAAACTCGCTCCTGAAGGCAGATCCTCTGCCACTAAATACACCATGTCACTGTCACAACTGTCCGGATCACTGCATATCACGTTGAACTCCAACGTGTCCCCCTCCGCCACACTCTGCAACCCCGGATCACTCACCTCAGGCGCACGGTCCACCTCCACAACCTCTATCTCCACATAATCAGTATCCGCCATAACTGGACTGCCCACATCCCTCGCTATAAACCTCACCTCATACACACCCGAATCACAATACCCCGGCTCCCAGCTGAACGAACCTGTACCATCTCCGTTGTCCACAAAGGCCGCCCCCGAAGGCATCCCCTCCGCTGACAATATTATCGAATCTCCATCCGGATCGTTCGCACTAACACCAAACCCTAACGAATCCCCCTCATTAACAACCTGCGTGTCCGAAGGAACCGTCAATACCGGCGCACGGTTCTCATTGCCCACATCTATCTCAACAACCACCGTATCCGCCAATGCTGGCGCCCTCATGTCATAACCTATAAACCTCACATAATAAACCCCTGACTGGTCATACCCTGGCACCCAGCTGAACGTCCCCGTCGCTGGATTCCCCGTATCGCTCACAAAACTCGCTCCTGAAGGCAGATCCTCTGCCACTAAATACACCATGTCACTGTCACAACTGTCCGGATCACTGCATATCACACTGAACTCCAGAGTGTCCCCCTCCGCCACACTCTGCAACCCCGGATCACTCACCTCAGGCGCACGGTCCACCTCCACAACCTCTATCTCCACATAATCAGTATCCGCCATAACTGGACTGCCCACATCC
>JAGGUL010000041.1 GCA_021158525.1 Candidatus Hydrothermota bacterium
CTTTTCAGGGCCCTTTTCGCCAGGTGATAGACCGTATCTATGTTCTGATAGGAGTACGGTCCCGTCCTCACCATAAATTTCAGTTTCATCGTTAAGACCTCCTATATAAATAATGTGACGTCGGCATCGAGGGCGATCTTCAAAAAAGTTGCAGCCCCTGCTACCTCGCAGCCTTCTATCAGGTCCTCTTTCTTCACGTTCATCAGCTTCATAGATGTGCTGCAGGCATAAAATTTAACACCCAGTTCCCTGCACTGGTCAATCAGTTCTTCGAAGACCGGCACCTTTTCCTTCTTCATCTTCCTGATCATCATGCCCGTAAAGGGCCTCATAAGCCCTTTTAGTTTGGGCTTGAATCCCTTTTTCAGCAGGTTCAGCCCGAAGAAAGTGAAAAATATGTGGACCTCAGCGTCCAGAGCCCTGCCCGAGCTGCCGAGGATAAGGGGCATCAGGGCTTTGTCGAAGCTACACTCGGATACCACCATCGCTATCTTCTTCTTGCCATCTCCGTTGCCCATCTACACCTCCACAGGATTCGAGCTCAGTACACGAGCACCTTGTCGGAGTTCATTATCTCGTTGATAAAGGTGGGGGCGTTGACGACCTTTGCCCCTTCCATCATGTCGGTTTCCTCTATTTTGCGCGATTTCACACAGGGGCCGCACACATAGATCTTGCCCCCTGCCTCGAGGAAGGTCTCAACGAGTTCCTTGAAGGGGGGGAAATTGGCGGCGAAGACGTGCTCCGGGCAACCTTTTCTTACGAGGAGGACGGCGTTGCCCTGAACCCCTATGAGGACATCGAGACCCGACGCTATGGCGGCATTGGCCATCACGAAGGGGATTGTAGCCATCTCCGTGTCCTCAGGACCTTTCGTCATCATTATGAAGAGCTTCTTTGCCATTTTGTTTCCTCACTTGTGTTTTATGTAGACTCTTATCACGTCGCCCTCTTCCTTGATCTCGAGAAGGATGTGACCGGTCTGCTCACACCAGGCTGGGAAGTCTTCCTTAGCACCTGGATCGTCGGCTATGACCTCGAGTACCTCTCCGGGGTTCAGCTCCTCAATGGCCTTTTTGGCCTTTACTATGGGCATGGGACATGCCATCCCTCGGGTATCGAGAGTTTTTTTGACCTCCATTTTGCCCTCCTTTCTATTTTTCCCTGTAATATTCGAGTGCTTCCAACATGTAGCCTATGTACTCGTAGACTATGGCGCCGCCCATGGCGAGCGCTATGGATGCAGCCTCCAGAATTTCCCCCTCTGTACAGCCTGCCTGAAGGGCCAGCTTCGTGTGCTTGATGACGCAGGGCTTGCAGTTCTCCACAAGGGTGATGGCGAGGGCAATGAGCTCTTTCGTTTTTCTGTCGAGCTCTCCCTCTTTGTTCACCGTCCTCCAGAAGTTCAGGAAGGCGCTCGCCGATTCGGGCGATTTCTTCCTGAACCTCACGAGAGCCGCGTTCTTGCCGGCCTGTTCCTTCTCGTAATTCTGAATCTCTTCAATCTCTTCCCTTTTCATCGCCTCCGACCTTTTCCAATACTTTGTTCGCACGGACCCTGTTCAGCTTGAAGCCCATCTCCTCGGGGGTGAATCCCATGGCCAGGCCGAGCACCTGGGGATAATAGAGCACCGGTATTCCGTATTCGGTCTCGAAGAGCTTCTCTATCTTCTTCTGGGAGCCCTCGTACATAATGGAGCAGAAAGGACAGATCGATATCATGGCGTCTGCATTCACCTTCTTGACCTCGTCGAGCTTCTCCTTGGTCATCTTAAGGGCATCCTCTTCCTTTATGCCGAGGATTCCGCCTCCACAACACTTTTCTTTTTCCATATAATCGACGGAACGGGCTCCGGTGGCCTCGATCAGCCTGTCTAGCGACACCGGATGTTCGGGGTCGTCGAATTCTTCATATACCTCGGAAGGCCTTATGAAGTGACAGCCGTAATGGGCGGCCAGGTTGAGGTTTTCGAGGGGTCTTTTTACGTGTTCTTTCAACTTCTCGACGCCGTATTCCTCGTAAAGGAACCTAGCGAAGTGCCTTACCTTTATCTTGCCGGTATATTTCTTTCCTATCCTGGCGAGCTTCTTGTTAACCTCCTCCAGCAGCTCGGGATGCTTCCTGAACTCCTCCTGGGCCTCCACCAGTGTGACGGTACAGGCATTGCACAGGGTAAGTATGTCAAGGCCCTTTTCCTCAGCTATAGCCATGTTCCTCGCACTCATGAGAAGGGAGGTCATGAAGTCGACGGATTTGGCCGGAAAGCCGCAGCAGGAGAATTCCGGGACGTCGACGAACTCGATGCCGAGGGCCTCGGCTACTTTGCGGGCAGACATCTCGTAGTTCTGCCCTCTTACCGGAATCGTGCATCCAAGAAAAAGCGCGTATCTCATTCTTTTTCCTCCACGAATTTGCTGATCCCAGTTTCATCGAAGAGAAGCCTGATCTCATCGGGTTGGGATTGAATCTGAGGAAGCCCGAGCTTGGCCCTCTTCTTGTTGTCGAATTCGGTGACCTCGTAGAGACGGCCAAGGCGATAGAGAAAAGAGATCTGGGCCACGAAAGAGGGGTGAATGTAGCCTTCCTTCACAGCCACGTTTCTGAGAGCGGTCATGAGGTCCGTTATCCTCACGTCCTGAGGGCACCTTTCCTGGCAGAGATAACAACCGCTGCAAAGCCAGATGAACTCGTTCTCGAGGACTTCTTTTTTCATCCCCAGGATCGTCATCCTGATGATCTTGCGGGGGCTGAAGCGCTCGTCCACCTCCCTCACCGGGCATGATGCTGTGCAGGTCCCGCAGGCGAAGCATTTCAGGAGAGCTTCTCCGCCCGGCTCCTTTATCACCTGATATTTGAAGTTTCTGTCGAGTTCCTTGACCCTGATTACCTCTTCCATCGCGCACTCCTTTTATAAATGGCCGAGGGATGTAATTATCGCCCTGTCCTCGGTGCCCACCAGCTCCGTCGCGCCCGATGGGCAGCCCGAGACGCAGAGGCCACATCCCTGGCAGATTGAATTTATGACCTTTGCCACTTTGAGTTCTTCGTCCAGATAACGTGCCTCGAAAGGACATAGATCCACACAGAACCCGCAGCCGGCGCACCTTCTCTCGTGGACGTATGACACCAGATTTCTCAAGGGCAGCCTCTTGCTGTTGAGGAAGGAGATGGCTCGCGACGCCGCCGCCTCTGCCTGGGAGATCGATTCGTCTATGTTCCTCGGGGAATGGCTGAGCCCCGCGAAGTATATGCCCGGATGCGGGGATTCGAGGGGGTTGAACTTTATGTTGGCGGGCATGAAAAAGCCGTCCTCGTCCAGCGGTATTCTGAGGATCTCGGCTATCCTCTTGTTGTCGGGATTTGGCACGATCCCTGTGGAGAGAACGAGGAGATCGGGTTCGATCTCCACCGTTCTGTTCAGTACGGTATCGCGTATCCTGATGCTCAGCCCGTTGTCTTCTTTTTTGACTTCTGGTTCCTCGCCCTCTTTGAACCTGAGGAAGACGACGCCAAGCTCGCGTGCTTTCCTGTAAAAGTTTTCGAGCGCCCCGTAAGTCATAATGTCCCTGTAAAGGATGAAGACCTCGGTCCCTGGGCTCTTCTCTTTGATCTCTATGGCGTTCTTTATGGCATCGGAGCAGCACACCCTCGAACACCAGGGATGCTTTTCGTTTCTTGATCCGACGCACTGTATCATGACCACCGTGTCCGCCGAGAAATCCCCGGCGGCGAGCTTTTCCTCGAGCTCAAGCTGGGTCAATATCCTCTCATCCTCTCCGTAGAGGTACTCGGAGGGTTCGTAGGCTCTGGCGCCGGTGGCGACCACGATGGCGCCTGCCTCGATCCTGATGTCCCTGTCACTTTCCTTTACCTCCAGGACCCAGGATCCTGAAAATCCCCTCGCTCCCGTCAGCTCGGAGTTCAGGTGGATCTTAACCCCTGCCTTTTTGAGGCGTTTTTCCAGTTCTTTAAGGGTCTTGCCCACGTCCTTTCCGTCGATGGTCTTTCCTATTCTGCGGGCGTTTCCTCCAAAAGAGCTGTTCTTTTCTATGATATGGACCTTAAACCCTCTCTCGGCCAGGGAGGCAGCTGCCGTCATGCCGGCGATACCCCCTCCGATGACGACGACAGAGCCCTTGACGGGTCTTTTCTCGCCGGGTACTGGATTCAGGTATTTGAGCCTTCTGACAGCGCTCTTTATTGCGAACAGGGGATCTCCCTGATACACGTCAACTATCTGATACTGCAGTGGATTGAAGAACTTCCGGAGATTATAGTCGACGTAATAGGGTTCCGAGGCCAGGACCACAA
>JAGGUL010000025.1 GCA_021158525.1 Candidatus Hydrothermota bacterium
GAAATTAACAGGGCTATAGTCAGGTTGTATAATCAGCTTGAGAGGGTTCACAGGAGGAAAGGAGGTTAACCAGCGATGAGTAAGAAAACGAAGATTTCGGTAAGAACTAATTTTGAGGAAGAGGGGGTGATAGCCCGATGCTGAGAAAACCCTCGTACCCATGGGTCGCGACGAGCATGCCTCAGCGGCGAAAGAATCCTTCCTTGATAGTTTCGCCTCCATCCGGTATATATAAAGCGGTCACGGGACTCGCAAATTACAGATTTTCCAGAAGGAGGAATATCATAGCCCGTTTAAAGTGGATTATTGTATTTACCTTACTTATAGCAGGATACCTGCAAAGCACAATTTTCTTCTGGGACAATTTTGAAGGGGGAAGTCTCCTCCCTTGGCAAGCTCTCGCAACTGGAAATGCCGGCGTCTCACTGGAGATAGACCCAGCCTATTCCCCTTCAGACTCTTACTGCATGCGCCGCCAAACCCATGGGGTCTATAGCCTGTGGATCAGAGATGACGACCCTGGCGGAATTGCCCTTTCCGTTAGATCACTGCCCCCTCTCGGGGATAACGATTATCTGGTCGAATTTTACGCGGATATCCCGGTCGGACACGCCCCATTGACCTGGCTCTGGCTTTACAAACCGGAGAGGAACGGCGTGGCCAGCGACATCCAGATCGCTCTGGCCCCTTTCGACCAGTCGCGATTCTACGCCGTGGTCAGGGATGCCGACGGTCTTCATACGCTGACGAAACCGCTGTTCGGCGATACCCTGATTCACCCTCAGAACTGGTACCGCTTTCAGATCTATAGAAAACGCGGGAGGGGCATATTTCTCTATATAAACGGTGAGCTAATGGGCCAATTCTCTCCGCTTTCAAGCGATCCACCTGCATATTTGAAGATCGGGACTTCTGAGCCTCAGAACAACGGGGAGATACTGTTCGACGATTTTATTCTGAGAACCCCCCCCGACGAGACCCATCCGAGAATACTCCTCGACGGTCAATTTCTGGACGAGCTCCGCGATAGAAGATCTGATCACGACCCTGGGACGATAGGGGTCAGCTATGCTGAACTCTGGGACACCATCATATCCAGGGCGAACTACTACCTCCACCACGACACCCTCACCTTCGACACGCTTAACTGGATCTACCCTTTCGAGCAAATGCCGCCGAGCTGGCACGGTCTTTTCTCTCAATCCTATTATCCGCAGTTCCTTCAGTATCTATCCCTGGCTTACGCCGTCGAAGGAGACACCGCTTATGCATCAAGGCTAAAACCTGTCCTCCTGGCTTCTGGCAACTGGCTTCAATGGGATGCTTACATAAACTCGTCAATAACCCTTTACGGAGCCATAGGGGTCGCCCATATCTCATACAACACGGCGCTGGCCTACGATCTGATCTACGATTATCTCGATGACTTTTCCAGAATGAGCATAGAAAACGGACTGCTGGTACACGGAATCCAGCAGCTATACCTGGGTATCAAAGAGGGAGTGCTCGGCGATAGGCCTGTGAACTGGAATATGCCAATCGTATGTGCCTCCGGCCTCGGCCTTTCAATACCTGCTATTGAGGGCTATCAGTTCTTCCTCCAGGACGAGTGGAACGAGGCTTACAATCTGATCCGGGATTACCTCGACGATCCGGTCGAGAGCTTTAACCGCCAGCACGGAGATTCGAGGGAAAATCAGTTCTACTCCAACTATGCCATGGTTCACCTATCGGCTTATGCTGAGGCCACGAGAAGGCTTTTCGGGATCGATATATTCCCCGACCTGAGAAATTACGGGAAATGGCGGGTCTTCAGCCTGCTTCCCGGAGGATACAGTTTCCTTCCCTTCGGCGATGCGACACAGGAAATGGACCTCGACGAGATGTTCCTGTTCAGCAGGGTCTATCAGGACCCCGTCTATCAATGGTTTCTGAGGGAAAATCGAAACTACACCTTTGACCACAACCTCGGCTTCGGCGGCGACTATCTTTTCTACAGCGGATTTCTCTGGATGGACAGGGATCTGACGGTGCTCGACCCCGAGAGCGCCGGGTATCCCCTCGGTGATATATTTCCAGTTGCAGGGTGGAGTGTGCTCCGGAGCGGTTGGGATGAGGACGATGTGCTCATCGGGCTCGTATCAAGGGACAACGGCTACCGGCATTCCCACGCAGACAACAATTCCATCGTCATCGGTTACAAAAACCGCTGGATTATCGGAGAAGTAGACAATCCCTATGGATTCTGGGAAACCGAGCATCACAATACCCTGCTCGTCGATGATACACTGGGACAGTTTTTCGACTATTCCAGCACCTCGGCCGATCTGGGCAGAATTACCGCATTTGTCGCTGAACCGGAATACGGGTACACCGCTGCCCGGGCGGAATCCAGTTACGTAACAGAACCGGGTGCTCAACCTCTGCTCTCGAGATACACGAGGGAGGTGGTTCTTCTCAAAGACCCCCGACTCGTATTGCTGAGAGACCTGGTGAAATCTTCATCGGGAGCCCACACCTATTCCTGGCTCTTTCACACATACGGCCAGCTGAGCGCGGTGGGCAACAGGCTCATTTTCAGGGACGGCGATGCGGGGCTCTTCAGCCAATGGATCAGCGATGTCTCTTTATACTCTTCAATGGAAACTTCCCCGATAGACACCGGTTTCAGGTATCTCAAGGTGAGGACGGTCCAGCCCTCGGACAGTGCTGAACTGCTTGTACTTTTCTATCCCGAGGAAGATGGGCAGGAGGCCTTCGAGCTTTCAGAAAGAGAAAACTACTGGATGGTCAATTCCGATCTCTATACCCTGTTCTTGAGGAGGTACAGCACCTATCTCGACACGGGCACCGTTCCTCTGGGTCCACACAGCGGGGAAGGCAAGAAAATGCTCCTCGTGGGGGCAAATCCTTTCCTCGACTATCTCGTTTACTGGACGGAAGCCTCTACCGGGATAATACACACGTACAGCGTTTCTCCCACAGAGGAGGGAACGGCTTTTTACGAGTTCCCCGGAGGAATTCCTTCGGACGAAGGACATTTCATAGCTCCTGAACTCATGACGGACTCGGCAGCCACGGCTTATTCCAATGGGCCGAAACTCCTCAAAAGGGGCAACATCAATTATGTGGTTTATAGGGCTGGAGACGTGATAATTCTGGAAAAAAACGGAGGAAGCTCCGAAACGGAGAACTCCTGGATCATAGGAAAAGGCTATTACCCCTGCCTTTTCCCTTACATATCAGGGAAAGTCGGCGTTCTCTGGGTGAGAAAGCGAGACAGAGGCGATGAACTCCTCTACTCCATCGTGAACGACAACGGACCCGAGGGTGAGACTATCCTTTATAGAAGCCCTGCCGGGGAAGTCATATTTCCTCCAGCGGCTCGGGTAAGAGGAGACAGGTCTCTTTCCGTGGCTTTCTCGGTGGAAAACGAAGACCATTCTTATTGGAAACTCCTGTATCTCGTCGCCGATCTTCAGCACCCCGAGCAGATCACGCTGGAAGAGGTCGATGTGGCTCATGAAAATAACAACGTCGGAGGCGGCCCCACCCCGGTCTCTATGGCTTTCGATGAGCGGGGCGGGCCTCACCTCGCCTACATGAAACCTTTCGGCACGAAAGGGAGAAGCATCTTTCACGTATCCAGGGGCGACGACTCATGGGAAACACCGGTCTCCATCTCGCCTCCCGGATCGAGAGATCCCTCCCTGAGCGTCAGCGGTGATACCGTCATCTGCGTCTACGAAAGAGAGGGTGCGATCTACTCGACGATCCTGACGAACGGTAGATGGTCACCGCCCGATAGGCTAAGCCCCGAGGGCTTCAGGTCGCTCACCCCTTTGATCTCCTGGCCCCTGGTGGCATGGTGCGGCATAAGGGGTGAAAAGGGCAATATCTTTTACAGAGCTTGGAATCGGGGATGGTCAGGCACAGGAAGGCTGGTGGAAAGCACACTGAAACCGCTTTATCCCTTCTTCACAGCCGAGATCGAAGGAAATTCTATCGCAGTCAAGCTGGTCTTCACGAACAGCTCGGCTGGGAAGGGGAAAGTAACCCTTGCCGACACGCTGGTCCCCTGGCCCGGGTTCATCGTACCTCTCCTGATAGAGAGGGACTCCCTTCTTTCGGGGAGAATAGAGCTCGAAGGAGACCTCATAATTGCGGGGGGAGCCACCCTGACGCTATCGCCCGGCACAGAAATCCTGGCCGAAGAAAACGCTTCGATCAAAGTGAGGGGAAAGCTGATAGCCTGCGGCAGCCGGGGTGAGAAAATCATCTTCAGGAACGAAACTGACGGCAGAAGCTGGAAGGGCGTCCACGTCGAGGGCGGCCAGATCCTTCTGGATAACACCCTCATTGATGGGGGGATAAACGGGCTCGAACTTGTGAATGCTTCTGCCACGATTAAAAATACGACAATCAGGAACTCGCTCACCTGTGGGATCCGTGCTGCGGACTCGAAGATCGACATGATAGAAAGCGAGGTACTGAAAAGCAAAACTTTTGGACTTTATTTCGAGAAAACCTCCGGGAAAGTGCTGAAAACACGGATAAGAGGAAGTCGGGAGGTGGCAGTCCTTGCCATCTACTGCGATTCACTTCAATTGGGCGATAACGAGCTTTCAGGCAACGGGTACATTTCGAAATTTGCCGACAGGAAGATCCGACGGAAAACTCAGATGGGCCTGGTGGCGATAAGATCTTCGCTCCGCCTGAGAAGAAATTCCTTCGCCGATTTACAGATCGGGGTCTATTCAGCAGGATCAAAAGTCGACCTCGGACTCCCTACATCGCCGGGCCGGAACATCTTTGAAAGGGTGAGAACCGCGATAATAGAACGCCACACCCCTGGCGGCGTCCTCGATGCCGTTGGGAACTGGTGGGGAAGCTCCGATCCATCGCGCGAAATGTTCGTTGGAAATGTCAATTACATCCCCTTCCTCAGGGAGAGACCCTCTCGCTACTGAGGACCCCGTAGTTTGACAAACCTTTTAGATCCAGTTATAATCTCAGTCTAAAGGAGGTTTTGAAAACATGAAGAAGGGAATTCATCCAACTTATCACGAGGATGCCGTGATCCGCTGTGCCTGCGGCAATGAAATCGTGACGGGTTCTACGAAAAAGGAAATAAGGGTGGAAGTCTGTTCAAAATGCCACCCCTTCTACACCGGCGAACTTGGAAGGGTCGTGGTGGACACGGGCGGCCGGATTGAGAGATTCCGTAAGAAGTACGGCTGGAAAGAAAAAGAAGAATAAATAGGGGGCTAAGACCATGAAAAAGTTCGGGGCTTTGTTTTTACTCTTAGGGCTCGCTTCTTCGCTTTTTCTCACATGGGGGTGTGCTCCGAGAAAAAGCCACAAAGTAGAACTCAAACCTGAAGAAACTGCCGCCGTCGACACAACAAAGGCAAAGAGCGAAGAACCCACGATAGTCTTTGAGGAAGTCCCACCGGCTGAGACGAAGCCAGAAGTGACCCAGCCCGCGGAGGAGAAGCCCGCTCAGGTATACGGCTACAGAGTTCAGATTATGGCTGCTCTCAACGAGAAAAACGCCAACAGAATGGCCGAAGAGGCCAGGACAAAACTGGACAAACCCGTGTACATAGAATACATTCCTCCCTACTACAAGGTGAGGGTAGGTGACTTCTTGATCCGGGAAGAGGCGGAAAGATACAGGGACAAGCTCAAAGCCCTCGGCTATTACGACGCTTTCATCGTCGAAACGCTTATCAACACTCATTGAGGTTAGTTTTAGCGAGCGGAAATCCCGACAAAGTCAGGGAAATTAAGGAAATACTCGCAGATATTGAAGTTCTCCCCCTTTCGTCCCTCGTCGATAAAATCGAGATTGAGGAAAGCGGCCTGACATTCCGTGAAAATGCTTACATAAAGGCCAGAACGGCTTTCGAGCTCACAGGTTTGCCGTCACTGGCTGACGATACAGGCCTCGTGGTTTACGGCCTTCATGGGATGCCCGGCGTTTTCTCCAGCAGGTTTGCTGGAGAAAACGCCGGATACGAAGAAAATCGGAGAAAATTGCTCGAGGCCCTTCGGGGACTGCCCCATTCGGCGCGAAGGGCTTATTTCATATGCGTGATCGCCTTCATCGAAAAACCGGGAGGGGTCAAGTTCTTCGAGGGAAAGGTCGAGGGCTTTATAACGGAGAAACCCAGAGGTCAGGGCGGATTCGGGTACGATCCCCTATTCCTCTATCCCCCACTGGGCAGGACCTTCGCCGAGCTCTCCCTCCGGGAGAAGAACAGGGTGAGCCACCGCTACAGGGCTCTCTCCAAATTCAGGGGGTATTTGAATGAGAGCGGTATTTCTCGATAGGGATGGAACCATAATAGAGGACATGGTGTACCTCAGCGACCCCGAGAGGCTTCGTTTTCTCAGGGGGGCAGTGGAAGCCCTCAGAAAGCTGTACAGGGCCGGATACCTCCTCTTCGTGGTGACAAATCAATCGGGCCTCAAACGGGGATTCCTTTCCCTCGAAAGGCTCCTCGTTATCCACCGGAAGCTGGACCTGCTGCTCAGAAGGGAGGGTATTCTGATAAAAAAATTCGCCTTCTGCCCCCATCATCCCAACGAGAGGTGTCGATGCAGGAAGCCCGAGACCTTTATGGTAAAGAGGATACTCAAGGAATACCCCGGCATATCCCTCGATGAATCTTACACGGTGGGGGACAAGTATACTGACGTCCTGCTCGGCAAAAAAGTCGGAACGAAGACCATCCTGATCGGGGAGAAGGACGCCGATAAAGCCCATCCCGACTATGTGGTCAGGGACCTCCTTCAGGCCTCCGAGATAATCCTGGGTAAGGGATAATGAGCCCCACATCTCTGCTCTTGCTCCTGCTTCTGGTCTTCCTTCTCGGTTTTCTGATTTATTTTGCAAAACTCCAGGGAGTTCGCACCGAACAGCTGAGGAGAGAACTGGAAAACCTGCGGGAGGAGATCAGGGATGACCTCCGCAGGGTTGAGAACAACATGGGAAACACCGGAACAACTCTCGCCGATGTCAGGGTCAACCTGGCAAGGCTTCAGCAATCCCTCATCGACATCAGGGAGATCTCGAGGGACATGGTCAAGTTAAAAGACATCCTGCGTCCTCCGAAGGAAAGGGGGATTCTCGGCGAATGGATGCTCGAAAATCTCCTTTCCGACATCCTGCCCTCCGGGCGCTATGCCCTTCAGTACCGCTTCAGCAACGGAACCCAGGTGGATGCAGTGATATTCCTGAGGGAGCGGATCCTTCCCATCGATTCAAAATTCCCCCTGGACAATTTCTACAAGATGGGAGACGCCGAGGATCCCAAGGAGAAAGAGAAGCTCCAGAGGCATTTCAGAAGAGACGTGAAAAACAGGATCGAGGAGATAAGCGGCAAATACATCAAACCCGCTGAAAAGACCCTGAATTTCGCCCTTCTCTACATTCCCGCCGAAGGAGTTTATTACGAAGCCTTCATCAGAGACGCTGAAGCGGCCGAGCTGTATCGCTATGCTGTCCAGAGAAAAGTGATCCCGGTATCTCCCAATACCTTTTATGCTTTTCTGGAGCTTATACTCTCAGGTCTCTCTGGCCTCGAGCTCGAGGAGAAAATAGAAGAGATACTGCAGACCCTCTCCACCCTCGGCATGGAGGTGGGGAAACTCGAGGCGCTCATGAGGACCCTCGGCGCCCATTTGAAAAATGCCGGGGACAAATTCCAGGAGGCTAAGAATCAGCTCGAGAGGATATCTTCCCTGATCCACATAATTGGAAGGCCCGATGGATAAAACCCGCCTCTTTGCAGTTCTGATATTAAAAGAGGTTCTCGATGGCTCTCGATGGAGCAACAAGCTCCTCCCCGAATTCAGGAATCGCCTGCCTCGCGCCGAAAGGGGCCGCCTTACCGAGCTGGTCATGGGAACTATAAAGATGAAACTGCGGCTGGACTGGACGATCGAGAGATATTTACGCGGTTATAAGCTCAGCGATCTCACTCCCCTCATAAGAAACGTGTTGAGGCTCGCGACATATGAGCTCCTCTTCCTCGAAAGGGTACCCGAGTACGCCTCAGTGAAGGAGGGGGTGAACCTGGCGAGGAGGTTCGGCCATAGTGGAGTTGCATCCCTTGCAAACGCTGTTCTGCGAAAAATAGCCGCCGTTAAGCCCGCTCCCAAAGAGCCCTGGATACTTCTCTCCCACCCCGAATGGCTTTACAGGAAGTGGGCCTCCGCTTACGGCCGCGAGAAAGCCCTCTCCATCATGGAGGACAACAACGGGCCTTCGAGTTTTTACATCAGGATAAACACCCGACGAATCGCTCCGGAAGACTTCAAAGCTAAACTGAGCTCACTGGGAATTACCTACGAGGAGACGCAGTTTGAGGAAACCCTGCGCATATTTTTCTTTGGGGAGGAACTCGGAGAGCTTCGGGGGCTTTTCACAGTACAGGATCTATCGTCTCAGGCCGTTAGCCGCTTTCTCGCACCCGAGAAAAAAGGGGTGATCTATGACCTGGCGGCTGCTCCCGGCGGAAAAACGACTCACATCGCGGAGATAATCGATGATGAGGGGGCCATTATAGCTCTCGACAGGTACAGGAGCAGGATAAAGATCCTCATGAGAAGGAGCATCGAACTCGGACATAGCTCAATCTTTCCGGTGGTGGGAGATCTGCTCGAGCTTCCACTCAAAGCCTCTGCCGATTTCGTCCTGCTTGACGCCCCCTGCAGCGGGACGGGGACCCTGAAAAGACATCCCGAGATAAGATGGCGCTTGAAGCCAGAAGACATCGGCAAGTTTGCGAGATACCAGTTAAGACTTCTGGAAAAAGCCTCGCTCCTCGTGAAGGACGGAGGAATTCTCGTATACTCCACCTGCACGCTGGAGCCGGAGGAGAACGAGGGTGTGGTGGAAGACTTTCTGAGGAAGAACCCCGGTTTCGAACTGGCCGTGGCAGAGAGAAGCGAACTCGGAGATTTCCTCGACGGTCCCTATCTCAGGGTCAACGGGGTTGTTAACAAATCCGATTGGACCTTCGCTGCCAGGCTCAGAAGGAAATCCTCTTAGGCATCAGCCACTTTTGGCCCTTCAAGTTTGACACTACTTCTCCTGATTCATATATAAAATCCTGATTTCCTTCACCCAGGAGGATAAGTCTATGAAAGCTGCTCTCTGGATACAGAGAAGAAACATGGAGATCTCGGAGCTGACCCCGAGGGAGCTGAAAAGCGACGAGGTCAGAGTGCGGGTGGCCTGGTGCGGAATATGCGCAACAGAACTTCACGAATTCCTTCATGGACCTCTCTTCATCCCTGAATTGCCCCATCCCTTGACTTCCACACACATCCCTCTCGTGCCCGGGCACGAATTCAGCGGGACCGTTGTGGAGAAAGGCAGCGATGTAGAAAACGTCATTGAAAGCGATAATGTCGCCGTATATCCCATAATCTCCTGCGGAAATTGCGAATATTGCGAAAATGACCATGAACGGTTATGCGATAAAATGGCGTTCATAGGACTCAGCGCCAACGGAGGATTTTCTGAATTCGCTTCGATCCCGGCGAAAAACGTCTATCGGGTGGAAGGCGTGCCGCTGGAACACCTCGCCTTCACAGAACCGTTGGCCGTGGCTATACATGCGGTGAAGAAGGCCAGAATAACACCTGAAACGACCGTCGCTGTCATAGGAGCGGGCCCGATAGGTCTTCTCACGGCTTCCATCGCAAAAATGAGAAACGCGCGTGTCGTCATAACCGAAGTCCTCGAGGGGAGGCGCGAGCTCGCAAGCTCGCTGGGCTTCGACATCGTACTCGATCCCCTTAAAAGAGGATTCCTTCAGGAAGTCAGATCCCTGACAGAGGGCAAGGGAGTTGAGGTCAGCATAGACTGTGCGGGGTCCTTCAGCACGGCGGGCCTTGACATGAAAAATCCGATCTATGAAGCCCTCAGCATCACGAGAAAAGGCGGACGCGTCACTATTGTGGGCATACACGATTTCCCCAACACCCTCGATCTGAGACATCTCCTCGCATCTGAGAAGGTTCTCATGGCTTCCTGGCTTTTCTCCAGAAAAGACTTCGAAGAGAGCCTCGAGATAATAAAATCTGGCGAAATTCCGCTCGACAGCTTTATCACCGACAGAATTTACCTCGAAGACCTGGTGAGCAAAGGCCTCCTCGAACTCGAGATCAGAAAAGATAAGCACATAAAAATCCTGGTAACCCCGAGGGAAGAACTTTTAGGGAGCAGCAGCTTTGAAAGTTAGAAATTCCATGATGGGAGAGATTATTCCCTCTGAGAAGGAAGATCTCGTCAACGATACCCTTTTTGTCTATCACAACCTTCTGGGACTTCACACTCTTTCCCTCCTCGTGAAAGAGAAGGGAGAATTAAAACCGCTCTTTACCCTCGGTCCACTTGAATCGGAAAAACACATTCTCGAAACCTTCGAGCTTCTGAGGGAGGAGAATTTCCCGCTTATCAGGGAATACGGCCCTGGAACAGACGGGCAGAAAGGCAACATCTTCGCCGATCGGTTTGATACCCCTTTCTTCCGTTTCTTCCTGTGCGCGATTTCAAAGACACCGCTCAAAAACGAGGGTATATTCGCTCTCAGACATCTTTCCAGGGAGCTTCAGAACCTGCTCCAGGTTCCACCGGGCTATCAGACCCTCGGCGTGGACATTTTTCTCAACATATCAAGGCTCGTACGTCAGTTTCTTTCATATCCCCATAAACTCGATGAGGTGCTCCAGCTTCTCTCGAAAGAACTCAGTGAATCCCTCGGATTCGAATGGGCACTCATCAAGTACCGAAGGGGGGAAACCGTACGGAGGGCTATCTGGACTTCCCTCTCTGGCAGGAATGGGGAAATGGATATTCGCATCGAGGATTCTTCACCCATCGATGGCCTGTTCCAGGAAAAGCGGGGCGATCAATGGATCATCAGGGCCTGCCACGTTTCAGAGGAAAGCTCCGTCCTGGTCGCTCTCGGCAGGGGCTCTCCGCTCATTCTGGAAAACGAACGAAACCTGATACTGACCCTTCCTCATTTCCTCCACACCGTCCTGCAAACCATCGAAACCTCAGAAAAACTCAGAAAGATCAACCTCGAGACGATACTCACCCTCGTGAGGACAATCGAGGCCCGCGACATATACACGAAAGGTCATTCCGAGGGAGTCGCCCACTATGCGGTTAAGATCGCGGAGGAAATAGGCTTCGACCAGGAAAAAATCGAAAAGCTCAAAAACGCTGCTCTCCTGCACGATATAGGGAAAATCGGAATACCCGACGTTGTCCTCATGAAGCCCCGCTCCCTGACGAAAGCGGAATGGGCGATAGTCAGGCAGCACCCACAACTGGGCTTTCTCATCCTGAAGGAGATGAAGCTCCTCGCTGACATCTCACCCTGGGTGAAGTATCACCACGAGAGGTGGGACGGCAGGGGCTATCCCGACAGGCTGAAGGGAGAGGAGATCCCGCTCGAGGCGAGGATCCTGGCCGTGGCCGATGCTCTCGAGGCAATGATAGCCGAAAGGCCCTACAGAAAAGCCCTCACGTTCAGGGAAGCACGAAAGAGGTTAAAAGACGGGGCTGGAACTCAATGGGATCCCGAGGTCGTGC
This sequence comes from Candidatus Hydrothermota bacterium, assembly GCA_021158525.1. Lineage (GTDB taxonomy): Bacteria > Hydrothermota > Hydrothermia > B15-G9 > DRBW01 > DRBW01. The sequence goes on from JAGGUL010000025.1 coordinate 11,621, forward strand.
GTGCTGCGCTCCGTGCCATAAAGGAACCCTACAGAATCCCGAATGACAGGAACAAATTCTACAGGCAGATGGAAAGGCTGAGATACGAAGAGGCTGTTGCGCCCATGAAACTGGCTGTGCTGTACAAGATAGCCGAAGAAGTTGAAAAGTTCTCTGACCTGAGGAAGTTGCTGCAGCACGTATTGAAAACCGTGAGCGAATTGCGGGGAAAAGACGACATCTATTTCATTTTCATCAAGGAAAAGGATCTGCTTGTCGCCAGGGCAATTTCGGGCATGGAAAACATCGGCGATTTCTCGCTGCCGGCGAACAGCGGCATAGTTGGCTGGGTGGCCAGAACAAAACTTCCCGCTCTGGTCAACGACACCACCAGAGATAAGAGATACGTGCCCCCGCCAGGAAAAATCACGAGAAGCGAGATCGCGGTTCCCCTTATCTCAAGCAACAGACTGATCGGTGTCTTCGACATCGAAAGCCCCTTTAAAAACGCCTTTAACACCTCCGACCTGAAGTTTCTCAAAGCGATCTCCTCATATCTTGCCGCGGTGATCGAGCTCGCCATGTCCTACAACGACCTGAAGCAATCGGTCATTCACGATTTCTCCACCGGTGCATATAGTTTTAAGTATCTCGCAGAAAGGTTTAATGAATTGACCGCCGCCAACAAGAAAAAGCTCTCAATAGGATTCGTCGACCTCAATAACTTCAAATTCGTCAACGACAGTTACGGCCATTCTGCGGGGGATCTCATCCTCAGGGAATTCGTGAAGAGGCTGAAATTACATCTGCGGTCTCTCGACATGGTCGGGAGATACGGCGGCGACGAATTTATACTGATGTTTCCCGGAACAACCCGCCAGGGAGCAGAAATGGCCCTGGAGCATTTGAAAAAAGACCTCTCCGAAAAAGAAATAAAACTTGACATCGCCGACCTATCGATAAAAATAGACTTTTCCTATGGCGTTGCGAGCTATCCCGACGATGGAACGAGCCTTCGGGAGCTTATATACCAGGCCGATCAGCGCATGTACAGGATGAAAGAAGAATCCAGGAGGACATTCCTGGTGAGGTGAGCCCATCCTGAGGCAATTATTGCCACCGTGATACTCCATGTTTCCCTACTGGCTTAGTTGACAGGGCGATGTCCTTTGCAATAATATGAAGGTTTCGGGAGGTTCAGGATGACCGCAGCCGTTATTGTCGCAGCCTTTCTTCTTTACTTCTTGATGTACAGGACGTATGGAAAGGGCTTCGAGCGCAAGCTGATCGCCGCAAGCAGCGACAGAGAGACACCAGCCCATCGGATGTACGACGGCGTGGATTACGTTCCTGCCAATAGATATGTCCTTTTCGGACACCATTTCGCATCGATCGCCGGCGCAGCCCCCATCGTGGGACCCGCTATAGCCATGGCCTGGGGATGGTTACCAGCCCTCCTCTGGGTCTGGCTGGGAAATGTGTTTATCGGCGCCGTCCACGATTACCTCTCTCTGATGGCATCGGTGCGACATGACGGCCATTCGATCCAGTATATCTCGGGAAAGCTGATGTCGAAGAGGACGGGATATATATTCGAGCTCTTCGTCTTTCTGGCTCTGATTCTCGTGATAGCTGCATTTTCTGCGGTCATAGGGAGCATTTTCGTCAAGATCCCCGCTGCGTCGACAGCTTCAGCCTTCTTCATCCTGGCGGCGGTTATAACCGGGTGGCTTCTCTATCGCTCGCCGCTGAGCTTTCAGGCGGCAACCCTGGTTGGCCTCGGCCTGCTTTTGCTCTCAATCCTCCTGGGGGCCAGGTTGCCCATAAAGCTCCCTTACAGGAGCTGGCTCGTGTTGCTCTGGCTCTACATAATCATAGCCTCATCGCTCCCCGTGTGGACGCTCCTCCAGCCCAGAGACTATCTAAATTCGTATCTCCTGTGGGCCGGCCTGCTCGTGGGCGGGGTATCGCTCATCCTCGCTTTCTCAGGTTTCAAAACGCCCTCCTTCACAAGTTTTGCAGCACCCGTGATAGCTGGCACGCCATCCCCCTTCTGGCCGACTGTCCCCCTCATAATAGCCTGCGGATCGCTCTCGGGCTTTCATTCACTGGTGGCTTCCGGCACAACCTCAAAACAGCTCGATAAGGAGATCGACGGCCTGTTCATCGGATATGGAGCCATGTTCACCGAGGGTTTCCTGTCCACCATCGTCATAGCTTCTATCGCGGCTTTCGGTCTCCTCGCCCTTGGCGACCTCGGCCAGACCTTGAGCGGGATAAAGGCCTTCGGAAATCATTACGTGGAAACCATAGGTAAGATCGGTGGTCCCATCGGCATTTTCAGCAAGAGCTACGGGATAGCCGTCAACAAGGCCCTCAGGCTGCCCCTCGAGACCGTAGTGATCTTCGCCAATCTGTGGGTGGTCTCCTTCGCCCTCACCACTCTCGACACCACCAACAGGCTCGGCAGGTTCGCCTGGACGGAGATCCTCGAACCTCTCAGAAAGAAAAGCGCGAGCCTGTACAGGATCCTGTCGAACAA
>JAGGUL010000019.1 GCA_021158525.1 Candidatus Hydrothermota bacterium
ATGGATCGCACGGGAACTCCTCGAAACACTCGAGAACCGCGAGGGGCTTCGCCCTGTCAGGCGGGGGTGCGAGCCCCTCGAGGAGCTCTCTATCTGGTATACCGGTCTCGAACAGTTTCATTTCGGTTTTTTCGCCACCAGTTTCTGGAGGCCCTTCTTAACTTTTTCGCTGAACCTGCTGGCCCGTAGCTCTTCGAGCCGCGCCTTTCTATCTCTCCTCATCCCGTCGATCTCGTCCGATTTGATCTCGAAGTATTCGGCCGCCGATAGCGCGGCCAGCTCTCCCTCGAGCATGGCTGTCGTCGCTTCCTCGATACCGGCCAGGTCCCCGGCGACGAAAACGTTTGGCAGGTTTGTTCTCATGTCGTCGTCGTGCCATGGGACCAGGCCGCCGAGCTCCGAGATGTAGGGCGTGTAAACGCCTGCATGGCGCACCAGCTCGACTATGGGAGAGAGCCCGACGGCGAGGCAGACGGCATCGACTTCAAGCACCCTCTCCGTTCCCTTAACGGGCTTGAAATCCTCGCCGACCCTGGCGATCACCGCCTCTTCAACCCATTCTTTCCCCCTCGCTTCGATTATAGTGTGACGCGTGAGAATGGGGACGCCGTAGCGACGCACTTTCGAGGCGTGGACGATGTAGCCGCCTATTCTGGGCAGGATCTCCACTATGGCCGCCACCTCCGTTCCCGCCTGAAGGAGCTGATAGGAAACGATGAGCCCTATATTTCCCGAACCCACCATTAGGATTTTCCTGGCAGGCAACACGCCGTAAACGTTCATCAGGGTCTGGACGGCCCCGGCGCCGTAAACGCCCGGGAGATCGGTGCCAGGAAAGGCGAGCATGTTCTCCCTGGCACCTGTGGCAAAGATCACTGCCTTCGGGAAACAGGAGACGAGTTTTTCTTCCGGAGATTTTTGATAGAGAAGGAGTTCTCCGTTTTCGTAATAGCCCACAGCGGTGGTGTCGATGAAAACAGTGATGTTGGGATCTCCCTTTATGTCGTTTTTGAGCCGGTTGGCGATCTCTATGCCCCTTACGCTCGCCATGTGGCGGTGGGAACCGAAAAACTTGTGGGTCTGTTTTATGAGCTGACCACCCAGCTCCTTGTTCTCGTCAATGAGGAGGACACCGATGCCTAATCGGGAGGCCGTCAGGGCCGCAGCAAGTCCCGCGGGACCGCCGCCCACAACGGCGAGCTGGACCTCCATTTTTTCGCTCATTCTTCCGTTCCCTTCAGTTTCTCAAGGCCACGCTGCCGTCTGACGTGGATGCCCGGCCTCACGTACTCCATGCAGGTCCTGACGTTAGGTCTTCCGTCCACAACCATGAGGCAGGAGGAGCACTTCCCCACGGCGCAGAAAAACCCTCTCGGCCTCTTCTTTTTGGGGGAATAGCTGAAGACTTTTATGCCGGCGGCGTGGAGGGCGGCCGCGATCGTTTCGTTGGTATAGCCCTCAATGGGCTTGCCCTCGAAATAAAAAATTACTTTTTCGCCGCGCTCAAAATCGAGAATAGGATGGTCTTTCAACCTCTCCATTTATCTCCTTTCGAGATATGGTAATTTTGAACCAGAAGGGAGGTTCTTTCAAGTCTTTTGATTAAAGGCAAAAATTAGAATTTTTGCATATAGTCTATAATCTCAGGTCCTCAAGAAATGCGCGGGATACTGCGATGTCATCAATATCGGAAGCTGCTTCCTCCTATGAATTCGCGCAGGATCGATGTCGGGGGCACTTCGTCGGGAAGCATTCCGAGAAAGTGGGAAAGGAGGCCTATAAGCCTGACTGCCGTGGCGTATTCAGGGAATTCAGGGCCGATCTCCTCGAGTAGGGGCTCGGCATAGAGCTTCAGGACGGCGAGTTCGTAGATGAGGGCCGAATTGAACATGGTATCGGCGTTCTCCTGGTAAGGGAAGATATGGATCTCCTCGGCCCTTCTGACTTTGGGCCACATCTTGAGGTTGTCCTGGGCCGAGTGGTTTCTGAAAAGTTTGTCCCTAACGATCCGCCTGATGAGCCTGGTATCCGATGTCGAGATCCTGTTGTGGGAATCTATGTTCACCTGGGTCAGGGCGCTTACGTATATCCTGAACTTTTTCTCCGAGGGGATCAGCTCTGAGATCCTGGGATTCAGGGCGTGGATTCCCTCGACTATAAGTATCTGATCGGGCTCGAGTTTCAGTGGAGTGGTTGTCTCGGCTCTTTTGCCCGTCTTGAAGTTGAACCTGGGTATCTGCACTTCCTTTCCATTGAGCAGTTTGTAGAGATGATCGTTCAAGAGGGGCAGGTCAAGGGCTTCGATGGTGTCGAAATCCAGCTCGCCCTGCTCGTCTCGGGGGGTCTTTTCCCTGTCGAGGAAGTAGTTGTCGAGAGAGAGGGCGACGGGCTTCCGGCCGTTAACCCGGAGGTGAATGGCGAGCCTCTTTGAGAAGGTCGTTTTGCCCGACGACGAGGGCCCTGCAATGAGCACTATTTTGATCCTGTCGTAATCCCGCGTTATCTCGTCGGCTATCTGGGCGATTCTCTTTTCGTGTAGTGCCTCGGCGATCTTTATGAAATCGGAGACATCTCCCGAGGCGATAACCCTGTTCAGGGCGCCGGCGTCCATAACGCCCAGAATGGCTGCCCACCTTTTTGATTCCTCGAAGGTGGCGAAGAGCTTGGGCTGTTTTTTCAGGGGCAGGACGAGCGCGGGATTGAGGCGATCGGGGAGGATGAGCACGAGGCCAGGAGGGTAATGAAGGAGGTCGAACCTGGAGAGAACGCCGGTCCTGTAAGCGAGGGGAAGATATGAGTAGTCCATGAAATTTCCGATCTTGTAAAGGTATATCCTCTGGTGCTCTGGCATGTACTTGAAGAGCCTCACGGCATCTTCTCGCCTCTCCATGGAACTGAAGATCTTGATCCCCGTCTCCTCGTCTATGGTCTGCTGCTCGATCGGGAGGTCTTTCTCCACGAGGCGATGCATTTCCTTCTTCAATTTCTCAACGTCATCGGGGCTTATGGGCTCGCCCATCTCGGGCTCGCAGTAAATTCCATTTCTGTAGGAGTACAGGATGTTCATTTTTTTGTCGGGGAACAGCTGCTGGAAGGCGTATGCCAGGAGAAATGCCAGGCTTCTTTCGTAAACACGCTGACCGTCGGGATGAGAGAGATCTATGAGCCTTATATGAGCGTCGTGAAGGAGCATGTAATGAAGGCTCACGAGCTTATTCTCCACATGGGCCGCGACTACAGGGTGCTCCCGCGGTTCAGGAGCGACAGCATCCAGGATATCCATTATCCTGGTATCCTCTTCTACCTCGAGAACGGATCCGCATTCCGTGAATACTTTTATTTTCTTTGCCATCCAGATACCTCCAGGGGGACGTTGAAAAAGCTATTATAAGTCAATGGGGCTTCGGGTTCAATCGCGGCGTGATCCCCGCAGGCAGGGAGGCGAAAATAGGTTTTTCCACTGTGGGGACAAGAAAAAAACATTCACAGCCGTCCCAGGAGGATTATTTTCGCAGATGAGGACATCAAGCGGAGAGGGCGGGATTCGAACCCGCGGAGGGGCTTTTAACCCCTCGCACGATTTCCAATCGTGCCCCTTCGGCCGCTCGGGCACCTCTCCGGAAAGCTTCGTGCTGGTTCAATTATATTAAGGTCTTCTCTTGCTGTCAAGGTGAGGGTTTCATCGCATTCTCCCCCTCTTCCTCAAAATTAGTTCTTACCGAAATCTTCGTTTTCTTACTCATCGCTGGTTAACCTCCTTTCCTCCTGTGAACCCTCTCAAGCTGATTATACAACCTGACTATAGCCCTGTTAATTTC
>JAGGUL010000016.1 GCA_021158525.1 Candidatus Hydrothermota bacterium
GCTGCACCATAAAGGCCCAGAGCCTCTCTTATATTACGGTTCTGTCCCTTGTGCCTCTTTCTGCCCTTTCCTTCAGCATTTTTTCCCAGTTCAGCGTTTTTCAATCCCTTGAGAACAAGGTCAAGGAACTCATTTTCAGCAATTTTCTTCCCTCCTCGAGCGCCAAAATACAGAGCTATCTTGCCGAGTTCACCGAGAACACGACGGTGCTTTCTATCTTCGGAATAACCGTACTTGTGGTGACCTCCGTGCTTTTCCTCGACGCCGTGGAGAGGACATTCAACGATATATGGGGCGTCAAGGAAAGGCGTCCCTGGCTCAGGAGGTTCGCCTCCTTCTGGAGCTTCATCACGCTGGCGCCGCTTTTCCTTGCCCTTTCCATCTATGTTTCCTCCTTCGTGGGCAGACACATATCCATCGAGGGTTTTCCGATCCTGAAATGGCTCTCCTATCACCTCGTGTCGGTGTTCCTCGCGTGGATAGCTTTCTTTCTGGGCTATTATCTCCTGCCCTACACCGATGTCGATGCGAAAAGCGCCTTTAAGGGAAGCCTCTTCACTGCCGTGCTCTGGGAGATTGTGAAGAAGGGATTTGACTGGTACATCACGAATATGACGAATTTAGGCAGGGTCTATGGCTCCCTGGGGTTGATCCCCGTGTTCCTTTTCTGGGTTTACCTGGTGTGGCTCATTGTGCTCCTCGGGGGCGAAGTCACGTACCTTCTTGAATGGCCTTCGGGCAAAAAACCGGGCACTCCATATTTTTCCCTCAAACTTCTTTTCATGCTCGCCGATCATTTTGAGAAGGGCGGTGGCCCCCTTAAAGTCAAGGAGCTCGTCAAAAACTGCAGGCTCGAGAGGAAGAAGATCAATCAGCTCCTCGAGACTTTTTCCGCTAGAGGCTGGATCGTGGGAGCAGATGGAGGTTACATACTGGCGGTGCCTCCGGACAGGATAAAGCTTTCAGAGGTCCTCGAGGGTGTTGGAGCTCTGAACCTGGAAGTCCCGCCCGAGGAAAAAGACGAATTCAGCAGGATGATAGCGCGGCTCAGGGAAGAACTTAAGGACAGGGTAAAGGAGGGACTCGAGAGGCTCACTCTAAAGGAGGCATTGAGTTGGACGGCATAGGCTTAAAGGACGAAGCTGGTCCGGCGGCCACGCGGGAGAAGGCTCAGGTCGCGGACCTTATAAGGGAGATAGGTAAGAGACTCGAGGATGTTTATGGCAGGCCGGAGATCCCCGAGGGGAATCCCCTTTCGATCCTGATACGGACGATACTTTCTCAGAACACGAGCGACGTCAACAGGGACAGAGCCTATACCGAACTCTGGAACGCTTTTCGAAGCTACGACGAGATCCTGGAGAGCCCCATAACCTCTCTTGAGGCGGCCATCAGGTCGGGTGGACTCGCGAGGCAGAAGGCCATCGCCATCAAGAACGCGCTGCTCTGGGTTAAGGAGCGGTATGGAAATTACGATCTATCCCCGATATGCGAGGAGACACCGGAAAGAGCCGAAAAATTGCTTACATCGATAAAGGGGGTGGGGATAAAAACGGCGAGGGTGACTCTCCTCTTCGGATGCGGAATGGCTTTATTCCCGGTGGACACCCACATCGCCAGGGTCCTCAGGAGGCTGGGGGTGGTGCCCGCCAGCTGGAGCAGAGAGAAAATCCATCGCTTTCTGGACGGAAAGGTGGAGCCCGGCGTGGAGGCGCCCCTCCACCTGAACATAATACGGCTCGGCAGAAACGTTTGCCTCGCGAGGAAGCCCCGGTGTGAGGAATGTCCCCTTCACGATATCTGTGAATTTGCCCGCCGAAAAACAAAAGGAGAGAATTCAGAATGAGCGCAAAAATTATAGATGGCAAGGCCATTGCGAAAAAAGTAAGAGCTGAGGTCAGGGAAGAGGCCGAAAAGCTCAAAGCCCAGGGAATAAAGCCCTATCTCGCGGTGATTCTCGTGGGCGATGATCCGGCCTCTCAGGTATACGTCAGAAACAAGGAAAAGGCAGCCGAAAAAGTAGGCATACTGACCACAACCTACAGGTTGCCCGCCGATGTCCCCGAGGGGGAAGTGCGGGACCTGATCCATAAGCTGAACGAGGATCCTAAGGTCCACGGTATCCTGATACAGCTTCCCCTTCCGAGACATCTCCCCGAGAGGGAACTCTTGGAGCTCGTCGATCCCCGAAAGGACGCCGATGGCTTTCACCCGTATAATCTCGGCAGGCTTCTCATGGGAGCTCCCACCCAGCTTCCCTGCACGCCCAACGGGATAATAAGGCTCCTCGACGAGGAGGGCATCGAAATAAAGGGCAAGGATGCCGTTGTCGTGGGGCGAAGCGTGATAGTCGGCAAGCCCGTTGGACTTCTTCTGCTTTCGAGACATGCCACCGTTACCACATGCCACACCCGCACCCGTGACCTGGCGGAGCACACAAGACGGGCAGACATACTGATAGTGGCAGCCGGCAGGCCGAGGGTGGTGGGGGCCGACATGGTGAAGGAAGGAGCCGTTGTCATCGATGTCGGCGTTAACCGGCTCGAGGACGGCTCTCTTTGCGGTGACGTTGATTTCGAAGCTGTGAAGGAGAAGGCCTCCTACATAACGCCGGTGCCGGGCGGAGTGGGTCCCATGACGGTTGCCATGTTGCTGAAAAATACCGTCGAAATAGCCAAAAAAATTGGAAAAAGGAGTTAAAAACTATGAAGACCGACATTGAGATCGCCCAGGAAGCAAAGTTGAAGCCGATAGTCGAGATCGGCAGGGAACTTGGCCTCGAGGACGATGACCTCGAGCTTTACGGAAAATACAAGGCCAAGGTCTCCCTTGATCTTCTCAACAAGCTCAGGAACAAGAAGGACGCGAAACTGGTCCTCGTCACTGCTATTAATCCCACCCCCATGGGAGAGGGCAAGACCACCGTTTCCATAGGTCTCACCCAGGCTTTGAACAGGCTCGGAAAGAAAACGATAGTGACCCTGAGAGAGCCCTCGCTCGGACCCGTTTTCGGGATAAAGGGAGGAGCTGCCGGTGGAGGCTATTCGCAGGTCGTCCCCATGGAGGACATCAACCTCCACTTTACCGGAGACTTCCACGCTGTGAACTCTGCCCACAACCTCCTGGCGGCCATGCTCGACAACCACATCCATCAGGGCAACGAGCTCGGCATAGACCTGAGGAGAACGGCCTGGAAGAGAGCCATCGACATGAACGACAGGGCCCTGCGGAAGATAATGGTGGGGCTCGGAGGCGTCTCCAACGGATTTCCCAGGGAGGACGGTTTCGACATAACACCTGCGTCGGAGATAATGGCAATTCTCGGCCTCTCCCAGAGCTATTCGGACCTCAAGGAGAGGCTCGGGAACATTATCGTCGGATATACCAGGGACAGAAAGCCGATCTATGCCAGGGACCTCAATGCCCAGGGCGCCATGGCTGCACTTCTTAAAGATGCTCTGAAGCCCAATCTGGTCCAGACCCTCGAGAACAACCCGGCCTTCATTCACACGGGCCCCTTCGGAAACATCGCCCACGGCACGAATTCCCTTCTCGCGACAAAGATCGCGCTGAAGCTCGGCGAGATCGTCATTCAGGAGGCCGGTTTCGGGGCGGACCTCGGCGCTGAGAAGTTCCTGAACATCGTTTGCCCCCTTGGAGGTTTCCATCCCGATGCGGCGGTCCTCGTCGCTTCCATCAGGGCCCTCAAGTATCACGGAGGAAAGAAGAAGGATGAGCTCAAGGAAGAGGACCTCGAGGCCCTCAAGAGGGGACTTCCCAACCTGGAGAAGCACATCGAAAACCTGAGGAAGTTCGGAGTTAATCCCGTGGTCGCGCTTAATGCCTTTCCCACCGATACGGAGGCGGAGAAGGACCTCGTTCTCTCACACCTCGCTGGGCTGGGCGTGCCTGCGGCTCTCACCGAGGTCTGGGCGAAGGGCGGCGAGGGTGGCATAGAGCTCGCCAAAAAGGTCCTTGAGGCCCTTGAGAAGGGGAGCCCCGATTACCATCCTCTCTACAAAAAGGAGGACAGCCTCTTCGACAAGATCGAGATAGTCGCAAAAGAGGTTTATGGAGCCGACGGCGTGGACTACGTCGGTCGCTCCAGGTCCCAGATAAAGCGGTACGAGGACATGGGATTTGGGGATGCTTACATCTGCATGGCCAAAACCCAGTATTCGCTTTCGGACAATCCGAAGGCGCTCGGGAGACCGACCGGGTTCCGCATAACGGTTCGCGAGGTCAGGCTATCGGCGGGCGCCAGGTTCGTGATCCCCATCACGGGCGACATAATGACCATGCCTGGCCTTCCCAGGGTCCCCGCGGCCGTCAATGTGGATATCGACGAATCGGGGAGGATAACGGGACTGTTCTGAGGAAATAAAAAGACGGCGCGATCAAGCAGGTTCTTTCTGATGAAAAAGGGGGTGTTTTTTGTCTTTGAAAAGGAATCTGTTTATCCCCCTCAACTGGTGGCTGCTTCTTTCACGCGAATTCAGGATTCAGAATTGCCCCAGTCCAGGTCCTCCGTCTCGTCCATTAACTCGACCTGATCTATGGCCCTCAGGCCGCCGAACTCCTTGGCTATTATGTCGTCGTATTCGTCGGCGGTCAGAGCAACGGCATAGACGGCCGACTCGAGCTCTTTTTTGTCCAGGGTCGAGCCCACGAGGCTGTGCCTGAAGATTATGTTTCCCTCTCCGTCGAGGGAGAAGGCGCCGAACCTGAGGACGTGGTTCTCCTCGAGGAGGAATTCCATGAGTTCAGGGGTTACGGTGGCTCCCGAGACAACGAAGGCGAAAACGTTCACGAGCGTATCCGAATCCCACTCGATTATGCTTATGTAAACGATGGTCGAGCCCGATCGGCCCACGAAGATCGGTTTGCCCCGCGCCTTCTTGAAGGCGTTTCCGAAGCTCTCCTTCAGGAATTTTTCGACTTTTTTCGTCGTTTCGCTAACGCTTGTAGTTTCTCTTTCTTCCTTACCACTCAAAGCTCAATTCTCCCTTTTTGAGTCTGACTTTAACGGCAATTCCATTGGCGCCGGGAGGGAGTTTATTAACGAGGGGCGTCAGAACCAGCTCCTCGAAAGTCCTCTCGAGAAAGCGGGCTCCATACTCGGGGCTATAGCCCCTTTCGGCAACCATCTTGAGAACCCGCCTGTCAAATTGGATCTCTATTCCCTTCTCCCTGAAATTATTCCTTACCCTCTCGGCAATGTGTTGAACTATGAGCTCCACGTCTTCGGGCTTCAGGGGATTGAAAACCAGAACTCCGTCGAGGCGGTTCAAAAACTCCTTGCTGAACCAGTTCTCCAGAGTTTTCAGGATATGTTTTCTCTCGTAGAGGTTTCTTGCGAAGCCTGTCCCCTTGATGCCCTCTTCCCTTATGTTGGCCGTCATGATGATTATCACGTCGCTGAAAGAAGCCCTGCGCCCTTTTGAGTCGGTCAGGACGCCCTCGTCGAAGACGTGAAGGAAAAGGTTGTGCACGTCGGGATGTGCTTTTTCCATCTCATCTAAAAGCAGCACGGAGAAAGGGTTATCGAGGATACGGGTCACCAGGTTTTCGTCTTCCTCGTAGCCCACATATCCGGGCGGTGAGCCTATGAGTTTCGATATCGTGTGGGGCTCGCGGAACTCGGACATATCGAGCCTTATCAATTTTCTTCTCGAGCCGAAGAGAAACTCTGCCAGGCATTTTGCCATCTCGGTCTTTCCCACCCCCGTTGGGCCGGTGAAGAGGAATATGCCGTTAGGCCTCTTAGGCCTCACGTCGAGATTACGGATCTTCAACCTGATGAGCCCTCCGATCTCGTCGATAACGTGATCCTGTCCCACTATCCTGTTCTTGAGGAAGTTTTCGAGATTCCTGAGCCTCTCCTGGAGCGGTTCTTCGAGCTCGCCTATGGGGAGGCCGGTCAGGTTTCCTATGACGTCCTCTATGTCTTTTGGCTCGACTTTTTTCTTGCCCTTTAATTTCACTTTTGCCGAGGCCTGGTCCAGTATATCCAGAGCTTTGTCGGGAAAGTATCTGTTCCTTATATACCTGCCCGAAAGGCGAACCAGAGACCGGAGAGCCTGCTCGTTGAATTCCACGCCAAAAACTTTTTCCAGGTCTTCTCTCATTTTCAGGAGGACGTCCAGGGTTTCCTTTTCCCCGAGCTCCCTGATCTTTATGGGCCTGAAGAAACTCAGGAGGTCGGGGTCCGATTCCATGAATTTTCTATACGCCACGTCGGTCACTGTGGCTATTATCGGGATGCCCGTCGCCTCCCAGAGCCTTTTCAGAAAGCTTCCGGGCCTGACGTCCACCTGGGATTCCAGAAGCTGGATGTCCCTCATGTACAGTATGCCCCCCGAATCCCTCAGTTCTTCAAGGATAGTTCTGGTTTTCCTCAGGAATCCCGGAATTCCATCGGGGGAGGAGAGCAGATGAGATAGCCTGAGCCTGAATATTCGCTTCTCCCTCAGCTCCTCGGGCACGTCGCCCTTCTTGAGGCGGAGGGCAACCCCCCTGACTATGGTCTCCTTCCCCACGCCGGGAGGCCCTATCAGAAGCGGATTTGATTTGTCCCTTCTCAGGAGAGTCTCGAGGACGAGCTCGATTTCTTTCTCCCGAGCCACAACGGGCAGCGCCTCGGCACTGGTCAATTCCTCGAGGGGTATGTCAAAACGGCTCCTCGAGAAGATCTGGACCGGCTCCCGCATCTTCAGTATGGCATAGGCGAGGTGTTCGAGGCGGGCCTTTCGGCGGCCTTCCCTCTTTGCTTCCCTGACGGCCTCCTCAAGGACTTCCTTGACATCGTCCTCCACCTTTATTTTTCCCTCGGTGGGCACAGATGTGGTCGAAAGGGATTTCTGGAGTTCTTCCTTGATCCGGAGGAGCTCTCTGGAGCTGAGACCGGGCACGCTCGATAAGATCATCTCCGGGTGGTCCTCAAGGAGGGCGAGAAAGAGGTGTTCTCTCGAGAGGTAAGGTGAACCGTAAGCCCTACAGAAGCGCTTCGCCTCGATAAGGATCTTCTGAACGTTGAGATCGAGTTTTTCCAGGATGTCCATGAGGTCAAGCCTATTTTACCGCCAATCAGGTTGCCAGTCAATTTTATTCGAGAAAGGAAAGCCGGTGGATTCACCGATATTTAGAATTGTGCCAATGTTTCAGACAACAGTGGCATTCTGATAGATTCCCAATTTGCAGGGCCCTGGCCAATTTTTGTCCATTAAAGGTCTGTTCTGTATGAGCCATGAACCAAGAAGATGCATCCATACCGGGCGGTTGACTGTAGGCTTTTTAACCCTTATTTTTACATCGGGGGAAGGTAAAAGGCAGGAGGACGACAAAATGTTGAGATATGTGAGGGTGTTCTGGGCGTTGATGTTTTTGGCTCCGGCAGTTGCAATGGGGGTGGGGTACTATGAGGATGTGGGAACTGGTGGTTTGAATTCGGTTAAGTGGGATTCTGTCGATGTGGAGCGAGTGGGGTACTGGCCCTATGGTCCACCGAGGAGAGTTCTGGCGGAGGGTGACCATGTATATGTGGGGATGGGGGGAGGGATATGGGTATTTGATGTGAGTGATCCTGGCAGTCCCGTAGTGGTAGGTGAGGTGCCGGTGAGTGATCTTGTGGAGGATATGTGTTACAGGGATGGTTTGTTGTGTGTTGCGTGCAGGTATGGTGGGATTTGTGTTGTTGATGTGAGTGAACCGACGAGACCGGAGGTGCGGGGTAGGTATATTGATGGTACGAGGTTTCGGAGGGTGAGGATGTGGGATTCATATTTGATTGCGGATGCGCCCCATGCTGTGACCTTTTATGACATTTCAGATCCCGATACGGTGAGGCTGGTATGTGGATATGATTATCAGGATCTCGGGAAAATATTAGGGGTTGTTGACAGTATTTTGTTTGTGTGGAACTATGGTCCGAGTTTGATAATAGTGGATGTGTATAATCCGGAGAGTTTAGTTGTTCTGGACAGTGTGTCTTTATGGGGGCCTCCATCTGATATGGAGTATTGGGATGGGTATGTTTATGTTAGTCATATTTTTGGGGTTAGTATAGTAAATGTGGTTAATCCTGAGAGTGCGTATGTGACAGCTACTTCGCTGCATGGGCCTACGGATGATGTGGAGCTGGCAGGTGATTTTTTGTATTGTTTGGGGAGTAACATGAGGTTGTATATGTTCAATGTGTCGGATCCGGAGACATTGGCGCTGGTGGGGACTGTATCGGATTTGGGAAGGCGGATGTCGTTGGCGGGCGATTATTTGTATGTAGTGACAGATAGTCTTTTCAAGGTTGTTGATTGTAGTGATCCTGTAAATCCCATGGTGGTGTATGAGAAGCTGGATTGTCCCGGGCCCGGGTATGGTCTGGATGTAGAGGGGAGGTATGCGTATTATGGTTGTGGCAGGGGAGGAGTTTACATACTGGATGTGAGGAATCCGATGGATGTGAGGGAGGTGTCGCACATAGGGGGAGTGTATGCGAGGCAGGTCATTGTGGACAGCCTGAGGGGGAGGATGTATGTGGTGGTTGATGGGGAGGGAGGTTTAAAGAGGTTGGAGATATACGATGTGAGTGATGTAGTGAGTCCCGTTTTGTTGTCGGAAGTAGATTTGGGGGTTGATAGCAGTGTGGATGTTGAGGTATGGGATACGTTGATATTTGTGGCTATGGGGAGGAGCATGAGAGTGCTGGATGTGAGTGATCCTATAGATCCCGTTGTATTGGGGGAGCTGGAGGGAGATACGGGTGTAGTTGAGGTGGAGGTCAGGGATACAGGGGTTGTGTATGTGTTGTGGGAGGATGACACGCTGTATGTCGTTGATGTGAGGGATATGAGTGATCCTGAGGTATTGGCGAGGTATTACATGACTGATTTAACGTGTGGCTCGAAATATTTGCGCAATATGTTGTCGTGGAGGGGGTATTTGTTCATAGATGGGTTTTTCTCGAATCCGAGTCCGCCGGGTTACAGTGGTTTTATAATAGATTTCAGGGACATAAATGCGCCGGAGCTGGCGGACTGGTGGACGAGTGGTCCGCGTTTTATAGGGGAGGGAAAGTTGTGTCAGGTATACGATCATTGTTTGTGGTTGTATGCTGTGGAGGAAGGGAATATGTCGGGGTTAGAGTTACTGGGGCGGTATTGTATGGATTACACGTGGTTCATGGGGGGAGAGATAAAGAATGGCTTGATATACGTGAGGAGCGGGAGGAGGGGGTTGCAGATATTTCACTATGTTTACGACACGGTGGGCGTGAGGGAGGAAGACTATGTGGGGAGGGGTTCAGGACCTTCAGATTTGCTGGTTCTTAAGGGAGGCGTTGGAAAGGTATTTCTCGATTTGCCCATTTCGGGGTTTATGAGGGTAGAGGCGTATGATGTAGTGGGCAGGTATTTGGGAGAGGTTTACAGGGGCTATCTTTCGAGCGGTCGGCGAGATGTGAAGGTTGACCTCTCAGGTTTGAGGAGTGGCGTGTATTTCCTTAGGGTGGAGGGTCCTGGGATCGATGAGATAAGGAGGGTCTTGCTGGTCAGATGAAATCAACTACTGAGGCTATTTCGAGGGTTTTTCGGGGAAGACTTGAGGGTATGGGCAGGAGGGCCGTGAGGAAGGTGGTGCTGGTGAGGTGAGGAGAGAGTATATTATTTCCCGGTTGCGCTATCCCACTGATGTGACATTCTAAAATGGTAATTAAATGTGACATCTCAAAATAGTAACCACACAAGCCATCCTGGTAAACCCTCTTCCTCAAAATTAGTTCTTACCGAAATCTTCGTTTTCTTTCCCATCGTTGGTTAACCTCCTTTCCTCCTGTGAACCCTCTCAAGCTGATTATACAACCTAACTATAGCCCTGTTAATTTCCACTATGTCAAGACCCTCCTTGATCTCCTTTAACCTGCCCTTCACAACCACTGAAATAGACGGATCCTCCATTACCCTCTGGTATGGCGTCTTGATATCGTACACCCTCCTGTACCTTTTCCCCACCTTCCTCTTCTCTTTTAACCTCATCGTCGGTATGGCTGTAACCTAAATATTGTGTCTGGAGAAAATAACCAGGATAAGCTAAGGGGTTTACAGGGAGTCCCCTGTTTCATAGAAACAAGGGACTCCTCTATAA
>JAGGUL010000030.1 GCA_021158525.1 Candidatus Hydrothermota bacterium
GAAAATGAAAAGAGCGATGGTTCTCTTGCCTTTGATGGTTACCTTTCTGGGGGCGATATGGCATTCCGCGCCCCACGATGCCGGCCTGATGTGGCTCAGAATCACCAATTACGGCACATTCGGATATCAGGATGCCTGTATCTGGCCCAGGGGGTCCGGAGAGTCCTATATATTCGGGGCGGGTATCTGGGTCGGCTCCCTCAGGAGAGTCGAGGGCGTCAGCGCCCAGCTCCTCTCTGAGATAGACAGCGAGGCGACCGTTATACCCCTTTCGAGCACCTCTTCCTTTGATTCGACGGGAATCGTCAGGATCGGCGACGAGCTCATACATTATTCCGGCCTGGCTGATACATGTCTCCTGAACTGCATAAGGGGCTTCGCCAGTACGGCTCCGACGTCCCACGGGGCCGGCGAGACTGTCCTCGCCTACCGAGCCCTGATGACGGTGGGATACAACCCTTCGAACGGTTCCACGGAATTTGTCCCGGGGGATCTGCCCAACGAGCCGGGTTACAGCGATTCTCTCGACAGGATATATTTCTCGGATAATCCGGCCGATACGGCCCTGTGGCCTCTGCGCGATAGCCTGGGGAATCCGATAGTGCTTTCATCCCAGGACAGCTATGCCATGATGAACGACGAGGATTCGTCTCATTGCAGCGATCCCCAGTTCATAAAGGTCATGCAGGTCGGCTATTCCTGGAGCTATCACTATTACGAGGATTTCATCTTTCTGAACTACTACATCATAAACGACAGCCCCGATACCATCTTCCATGCTTACCTGGGGCTCGTCTGTGACGCAGACATCGGAGACTATACCGACGATCTGGTGGGTTTCGACGGACAGAGGAACCTGGGATATGCCTATGATTCCGACTTTAACGAGCCCGGCTGGCCAAATACTCCTGGCTACATAGGCTTTGATTTCCTCGAGAGCCCTCTCGATACAACTGGCAACCAGCTGGGGCTTACTGCCTTCAAGATCCTCAGAAACCCGGGAGTTCCCGGAGCGGGACAGCCAGATCCCGACAACGACGATCAGGCCTATCAGCTCGCCGCCGGCTATAACTACACCGATGGGACCTATCATCCCATGGATTCCATCACGACTCCCACCGATGTCCGTTTTGTGCAGTTCACCGGGCCCTTCGATCTCGCCCCGGGAGATACTGCCAAGGTGGTGATAGCAGTCATCGCAGGAGCCGATTCCCTTGACCTTCAGCACAATTCCGATCTGGCACAGAATCTCTATGACATCGGCTTCATAACCGATTGGGTTCACGTGCTCAGCCCCAACGGGGGCGAGGAAATAAGCGGCACATACACTATCGCCTGGGAGGACTCGAGCGTCCTCGGGGCTCCCCTTACCGTCGACATCTCCTATTCGAGGGACAACGGAGAAACCTGGGAGGATCTGGTCACCGACATTCCCGATCAGGGATATTACGAGTGGAATACCGTCGGGTTCCCTGACGGGACCCGTTACAGGATAAGGGTGACCGTTCATGACACCGTTGCCGTCGGTGAGGATATCTCCGATACGACCTTCACCGTCAACAATCCCGGAAACGGCGCTCCCGACGTGATCTTCCTGTCACCAAACGGCGGAAGGCTTTCAGACACCGTGGAGGTTACCTGGTGGGCCGATGATCCTGACCACGACAGCCTCGCGATCGACATCCTGATCTTCGACGGGTCATCGACCGATACGCTGGCTTCGGGGTTGTCCAACACCGGTAGTTTTCTGTGGAATACCCGCATCACGGACAACGGCGACTATCGCATCGCCGTTCAGGCACGGGATGGGGAAACTCTATCGGCCGACACCTCCCGCACAGTGTCGGTTATCAACGATCATGAGATCGGCGGGACCGTCGAACATGTTCTCGGTGGCTGCGATGTCCTGAGCATACTTCCGCTCATATATTTCCCCGACAGCCTGAACGGGCACAAGTTTGAGATCAGGTTCAATCGCATTCAGAGCGCTGGCTCCGGCCAGCCCCTTTACACTTTTGACCTTTACGATCTGACGCTGGGGACCCACCTCCTCGACGATTTCCCCTTATCGACGAGGATAGACGGGATGCTCTATGTGGACTACACTCCCGCCTTCGGAGGCATAGTTTATGAGCTCGACAGCCAGATAGATGCCGACGGATTTCGTTTCATATCCTTCAGGATTTTGGAGAACTCCTCCGGCTTTGACGGCCACCTTTCCATGCTCGGCCAGGACAGCCTCGGCACCGCGCCTCCTCTCGTCAATTACAGATGGGCGTTCCGGGGGTCCGATTACGAGATTCACTGGATTTCCGACCCCGCATTCCCCGATTCGATCACGCTTCAGGTCCTGGATGTCACCAACGATGTCGAGATACCCTATGACTCGGTCACGGGCGATAACTGGCATTTCGGCTATCCCGGACAGGCAAACAGATATTTCAACCCCGAAGTGCACACCTGTTTTTATCTTTCGGGCGGCCTGTTCTATTTCAATCAGGACGGAAGCATGACCCATCCTCCTAGTCCCGGTGATGTTTGGTTCGTGAAATCGGCCGGCCCCAGGGCACCGGTTTCTGGAAATGTCTACTGGATCTTGCCGCTCTCCGTCGACGAGAAAGGCCTTGGCGACGCCCCTTCGGCGTTCCTCCGATGTGAGCCCAATCCCTTCAGCGGTAAATTGAGAATACTCTATTTGATATCGGAAGACGGCCCGGTGGAACTGAGCCTCTACGATGTGAGCGGAAGGCTCGTAAAGAGAATCTCCAGAGGGTTTGTAAGAGCTGGAGCACATACACTTTACCTCGATGGGAGGATGTACCCCTCGGGGGTCTATTTCCTGAGGATGAAGTCTCCGGGCTTTCGCAGGGTGAAAAAGTTGTTGTTGATAAAATGATACACATTGGCAGGCCTTTGTGAGTTTGTTGCTCTTTTCCTGAAAACCCGGTTGACCTTCCATCTCTTTGGTTTTCAAGGCCTTAGCTCTTTTAACCTTGCAAAAAGGGCCATAAAACGTTAGTTATACGAACAGTCAGGGAGAACGTAATGAGACAATATGAAGAGATCGAGAAGCTCTTGAGAAAAGTATCTTCCTGTATTAAGGAAAAGGGAAGGGAGGTCCTGAAGTACAGCGACATAACCCCGCCTCAGTTTGACCTTATGGTCAAACTCTATTTCAAAGGGGAGATGGACCAGACCGTACTGTCGAAGGAACTCTACCTGGCCAAGAGCACGGTTTCGGGGATCCTCGAGAGACTTGAGAAGCGGAGTTTCGTCAAGCGGATAAAGGTGAAGGAAGACAGAAGGAGGAGCCGAGTATCCCTGACGCCCAAAGGGGTCAGCATCATCGAGCGCGTGATCGACGAGAGGGTGAAGTATATCGAGAAGCTTACCTCGAATCTGGATAAGGAAAAGCTCGATGAGTTTATAAACATACTGAGGGAGATGGAGAAAGGGCTATAGTTGGGGGTCTTTCTTAGGTTTCTGGTTCTTATAGCCTTTCTTTTTGTCCTGGTGGGCAAAAGGGTTAAAATCAGTCTGGTCATTTTTCTTTCCACCCTTCTTTTGGGCTTTCTCTTTCTCATCCCGCCCCCCGTTTTCCTGAAGGCCCTTTTTCAGGGAGTCACCGGATTTCTCACCGTCAAGATTCTCCTGGCCATCTATTTCGTGCTGATTTTGGGAAGAGCCCTTGAGGAGACGGGTTTTTCCGCCAGACTTCTCAGCTCCATGGAGGGCGTTATTCCCGATAAGAGGGTGTCCCTCGTGATTCCTGCCCTCGTTTTTGGGTTGTTTCCAGTGCCTGCCGGCGCGATGCTTTCAGCGCCCATGGCCGAGAAGATCGGCAACGACATGAGCATCTCTGCAGAACACAAGTTTTTCTTCAACTACTGGTTTCGGCATGTCTGGGAGTTTTCCTGGCCGCTCTACGCCGGGGTCATCCTGGGCTCGGGCATCCTCGACATACCCATAGGCAGGTTTTCTTTGAAGATGATACCGCTCGTCGGTTTTACCCTTCTCGTAGGATTTGTCATGCTTTTCACCATCCTCAGAGGAGATTACAGCATGAACATGAAGAGGTCAGGGGGGCGATTTCTCAGTTTCCTGTTCGCCCTCTGGCCCGTTTATCTCATAGTCTTTCTCGTCCTCATCGTGAGGCTGCATTTTCTCCTCTCCCTTTTGATAACGGTATTTGCGGTTTTTTTGACGAGCAGAGTGGGCCCCCGAAGGGCATTGCGGGTTCTCAGGGATGCCCTGGAATTCAGGACTTTTCTGCTCATTATATCGGTTATGGTTTTCAAAAGAGTGCTCGAGAATTCAGGAGCAGTCGAAGAACTGCCCGCTGCCTTTCTCAGCTACAATATACCGCCTATTTTGCCCGTTCTGGTCGTTCCCTTTATCGTAGGGCTTCTGACTGGCATAACGAACGCGGGAGTCGGGGTTACTTTTCCAGTTTTTCTCACCTTTCTGAAAGGGGATTTTGGCCTCGTGGCCGTCGCATACACGGCGATAATGTCGGGCGTTTTCCTTTCGCCGGTGCACCTTTGCCTGGTCGTCACCAGGGAATATTTCGGGGCTGACCCGGGAAAGATTTACAGGTTGATTATTCCTCCCGTTATCCTTATTCTACTTTTCTCTGTGCTCTTGAACTTGTTTTATTAGTGGCGGTTATCTGCCAGCTCTAAAAGGGGCGGGTGATGAGAGATATTTTAAGACATCTGCTGCGCTACAAAGGAAGGCTTGCTCTGGGGCTTCTGGCTCTCCTCATAGTGGACGGAGCTCAGCTCGTCATCCCCCTTATATTGCGGAAAGTGGTGGACCTCCTCGCCCTCGGCGTCATCACGCCGGGACTTCTCTTCAGGTATGGGCTTTTCGTGGCTTTCCTCGCGCTGATAATCGGCGTTTTCAGGTTCGTGTGGCGCTGGTTCATAATGAGCACGACCCGGATAATCGAGATGGAGATCCGGAACGGGCTTTACGCCCATATAATCAAACTTTCGGCGAGCTTCTTCAACAGGGCCAGGACCGGCGATCTCATGGCTCATGCCACCAACGACATAGATGCAATAAGGTTTGCCATGGGAATGGGCCTCGTTGCGTCAGCCGACGCCTTCATCTATGCTGTCTTCTCTCTGGCTATCATGATCACTCTTTCCCCCCTTCTGACTCTTTACGTGGCCATACCCCTTGTTCCCCTTATCTTCATAGTTCTCTGGTTCGGGAAGGCCATACACAAGCTTTTTGAGAGAGTTCAGGCATCCTTCGCCAACCTTACAGAGAAGGTGAGAGAGGCGCTGAGCGGCATCAGGGTGATAAAGACCTTCGTCCAGGAAAGGGGACAGGAGAAAGCCTTCCGTGAGGCCAGCGAGGACTTCGTCAAGCGTAACATGGAGCTCGTCAAGGTCTGGGGGATGTTCCATCCGCTCCTCATGTTTCTCGCGAACATATCCATGGGCATAGTTCTCCTCGCCGGAGGGAGAAAGGTCATCATGGGGAACATCTCCCTGGGCGATTTCGTGGCCTTCACCAACTACATATGGATGCTGGCATGGCCCATGATGGCCATAGGATGGGTCGTTAACCTGCTCCAGAGGGGCTCCGCCTCCATGAAGAGGATCAACCGCATATTGAGCATAGAGCCCGACATAAAGGAGAAAAAAGACGCCATTGACAGGGAGATCGAGGGCGAGATCAGGATCGAGAGGCTTACATTCGCCTATCCGGGATCCGAGAGGCCGGTTCTCAGAGACATAACCTTCGCCCTTGAGAAGGGCAAAAAGCTCGGGATCTTCGGAAAGACGGGGTCGGGCAAGAGTACGCTCGTCCACCTGATTCCCAGGATCTTCGACCCGCCCGAGGGATCGCTTTTCATCGACGGGCACGATGTCCGGGATTACAGGCTCCTCAGACTGAGGAGATCCGTCGGTTTTGTGCCCCAGGACAGCTTTTTGTTCTCGACCAGCATCAGGGAAAACATCGCCTTCGGAAAGCCCGATGCCACCGAGGAGGAGATAATAGAAGCCGCAAAAGTAGCCGAGATCTACGACGAGATAATGGAATTCCCTGACGGATTTGATACGGTTCTCGGCGAGAGAGGGGTAACCCTGTCGGGAGGGCAGAAGCAGAGAATCGCCCTGGCGAGGGCCATTCTGCTCAACCCCCCGATCCTCATCATCGACGACGCCCTCTCGGCAGTCGATACTGAGACCGAAGAGAAAATCCTGAACAATCTGAAAAAGGTAATGGCCGGAAGGACCTCTATCGTGATCTCCCACAGGGTCAAGGCCATAATGGATTCGGACCTGATCATTGTCCTGGACAACGGGGAGATAATCGAGAGGGGAACCCACGAGGAGCTCCTCGAGATAGGCGGTTTTTATAAGGAGCTTTACGAGCTCCAGATGGTTGCCGAAAAGATGGAAAGGGCGGTTTCGGAATGAACGGAAGGGCGAGAAAAAGCGCTTTTCAGGAAGACAAGGTCAAAAGCACTTACGATTCGCGCATAATGAAGTGGTTTCTCAGATATCTGAAACCTTACAGACACCTCATCGGTTTTTCGCTGCTCTTTTTGATTTTCACGACTTTCTTCGATCTGGCGCTTCCCTACATAACGAAGATCGCCATCGACCACTACATAATGCCCTCTTACGGCGAGATCGTCCTTCAGGGCAAGAATCCTGAGTTCGAAGAAGATCTTCTCCGGAAATACGGCGAGTTCTTGATCCCCCTCGGGGAGAACCGCTATCTGGTTGATCTCTCGAAGATACCCAAAGAGGAGAGGGTATTCCTCGAGAAGAAGAGGTATATCGCCCGCGAGAGGTACGTGGTGGTGCGGCCCGATATGGGCGAGTCCGCTCTGGAACAGGCGAGAAGTCATCCGGAGGTTTTCAAAAAAGTGGGCGAGCTATACATAGCCCCCCAATCGGCCCTGGGTAAGCTCGAGAAGAAATCCCTGATGGCCATAAGGGGCCGTGACCTCTCGGGCGTCAAGAAAATGGCCCTCGTGTTCTTCCTCTTCCTCTTTCTCAATTTTCTCTTCAACTTTGCCCAGGTTTACGTCCTGCAGTATATAGGGCAGAGGGTCATGTTCGACATCCGAATGAGGCTCCTCGGCCACATGATAAGGCTGCCCGTGGAGTTTTTTGACAAGAACCCCGTCGGCCGTCTCGTTACCCGTGCCACCAACGACATTTCCGCCATCAACGAGATGTTCACCTCGGTACTCATTTACGTCTTCAAGGACGTCTTTCTCATCGTCGGGATAATCTTCATAATGGGCAGGATGAACCTGCGCCTAACCGGGATAATCTTCGTGCTCGTGCCGATCATAGCCTATATAGCGTGGGAATTCAGAAAGAGGGCCAGAGATGCTTATAGAGAGGTGAGGGCGAAGCTGGCGAGGCTCAACGCTTACCTTCAGGAATCCATATCGGGCATCAGGATCATAAAGCTCTTCGTTCAGGAAAGCAGGATGTACGGGAGGTTCAAAGAGATAAACAGGGAGTATTACAAGGCCAACATAAAACAGATCCTCGTCTACGCCGTTTTCAGGCCACTTATAGAGATAATCAGCGCCTTTGCGGTCGCCATGATAGTCTGGTATGGCGGCATGGAGGTCCTGAAGCAGGCCCTCTCCTTTGGCGCTCTCGTGGCCTTCCTCTCGTACGTGGAGATGTTGTTCCAGCCCGTGAAGGACCTCTCGGAGAAGTACAACATAATGCAGTCGGCCATGGCCGCCGGCGAGAGGATAATGGGAGTCCTGCAGGAGAAACCCGAGAGGAGAAAGGGCAGGGTCCTGGAGAAAATCAAAGGAGAGATAGAATTTTCCCACGTCTGGTTTGCCTATGAAGACGAGAACTGGGTCCTCAGGGATGTGAGTTTCAAGGTGGAAGCTGGTAAAACTGTCGCCCTTGTCGGGCCGACGGGCGCCGGCAAGACATCGATAATCAACCTGCTCCTCAGGTTTCATGAGCCTCAGAAAGGAAAGATACTTCTCGACGGCGTCGATATAAGGGAGCTCGATCTCGAGTTCCTCAGGAAGCAGATGGCGGTGGTCCTTCAGGATGTCTTTATCTTCTCCGGCGACATAAAGGGAAACATAAGGCTCTTCGGGGAGGAAATCCCCGATGAGCAGGTTCACAGAGTGGCCGAATATGTCCACGCCGCTGATTTCATCAGGAAGCTCGACGGCGGCTATGATTCCAAACTCGGTGAGAGGGGCGTTACCCTTTCCTTCGGGCAGAGGCAGCTATTGGCTTTCGCCCGCGCGCTGGCCTTTAACCCCAGGATCCTCGTCCTCGACGAGGCGACGTCTAACATCGATACCCACACGGAGATACTCATCCAGAAGGGTATCAGGAAGATGCTCAAAGGAAGGACGTCGATAGTGATAGCACACAGGCTCTCCACTATCAGGGAAGCTGACAAGATCATCGTCATTTACAGGGGAAAGGTCCTCGAGGAAGGCACTCACGCCGAGCTCATGAAAAAGAAAGGCCTTTACTACCACCTCTACATGATACAGTTCGGCGGCAAGGAAGAGGAACCCGCCCCGGTGGAAGAGGAGGGGCCCGAAGAGGCCTGATCTCAGTCTTCCTTCTTTTTCCTTCTCCTCACGATGAGCGTGAGTCCGTCCGCACCTATTACCTCTATCTCTTCTTCCTTCTCGATGTCCTCATCGCTTCTGGCCTGCCAGAGTTCCCCGTGGACCATAACGGTCCCCCGCCCGCCCCTGATGGGCTGGGTGACGAAGCCCTTGCTGCCTATGAGGCCCTCTGCTCCGGTGGTCGGTCTCCGTTTAAGGGCGAGGATGGCTTTGGCAAGAATGAACAGGAAAAATAACGCCGTTAGCCCCGTGACGGCCAGTATCAAGCCCATCGATATGCGGAGGTAAGACACGTTCGATCCGAACAGCATCAAAGAACCAAGGAAAAAGGAGACGGCTCCGCCCAGCCCCAATAGACCGTGGGACTGTATGTGCAGCTCTGCGAAGAAAAGCACCATCGCCAGGACGATCAATAGGAGACCCGCGTAGTTCACAGGCAGCGTCTGCAGGGAGTAGAAGGCCAGAATTATGGAGATGGCGCCGACCACTCCCGGCAGGATCGCTCCTGGATGGGAAAGCTCGAAGAAGAGCCCGTAGAAACCCAGAATCAGCAGTATGTAAGCGATATTGGGATTCGTGAGTATGGAGAGGAGTCTCTCCCTCAGGCCCATCTTGACCTCGACGACCTCGGCATCGGCCGTCCTCAGGGTCACCGTGTCGCCATCCAGGGCAATTTTTCTCCCGTCGAGTTTTCTCAGCAGCTCGTCGAAATCGGAGGCGATGAGATCGATCACGCCGAGTTTGAGGGCTTCCTCGGAAGTTATGGATTCCGATTCACGCACCGATCTCTCGAGCCACTTTTCGTTTCTGTTTCTTTTTCTGGCGATGGACTTCATATAGGCGACAGCATCGTTGGTTACCTTCTCGATCATGGTGGAATCCATTTTCTGTCCCATGCTGACGGGGTGCGCTGCGCCTATGTTAGTCCCGGGGGCCATGGCAGCCACGTGGGCGGCCGCTGTTATGAAAACGCCCGCAGAGGCAGCCCTCGCTCCGGGGGGCGCCACGTAGATGCAGATGGGGATCCGTGAGTTCAGCATTTTCTTCACGATAATCCGCATCGATTCATCGAGCCCGCCCGCTGTATCGAGTTTTATCACGATGAGATGAGCCCCTTCTCCCTGAGCCCTATCGATGGTCTTCGTCAGGAATTCGGCCACGACGGGGCCGATTACGCCCTGAACCTCAGTTCTGTAGATTCGAGATGGAGAAGAAAGGATCAGAAAAAAAGCTAATAAAAAGGCGTTCATGCTTCGCTTATAGCGAGGGATGACCCCTCTCGCTCTGAAAGGGGCAAGGTTCGTTTTATGCCCTCGAGGATGGCGCTGGCTTTCTCCAGATAATTCCTGGCCTCATCGTCACGGCCCAGTTTGTTGCAGGCCCTGTAGAGCCAGTTATAAGCCTCGAGCTCGGCAAGTATATCCTTCCTCCGCTGAGCTTCTTCGAGGGCCTCGGCAAACTTCTTTTCCGATGCCCCGTGATCGCCGAGGTAGAAGTTCGCCATGCCCAGAACGAGATGGTATTCATAAAGCGATTCGTAGCCGGGCAGAGAAGACAGCTTTTCGGTGATGTCCTTGAGTTCAAGGGCCTCCTCGGGTTTGCCGGCCAGGACGAGGGCCCGTGCCCTCGATATCCGATACCAGAGGTAGAGCCCCCTGTCGAGTTTCTCGATGTTTGCAGAAAGCTCCTCGAGGACCTCCAGCGCTTTCGCTGGCTCCGTGTTCACCAGGGCATCTGCCAATAAGAGGCCCGACTTGATCCGGGTGAAGAGATCGGAGAGGTTTTTAGCAGCCTGGTAAGCCGAGGAGAGCAGAGTAAGCGCCTTCGAATCATAGCCGAGTCTCTTATAAAGCTCGCCCTCAGTGAGCAGGGCTTTGAGCTTTAGCAGAGGGGTGTTCACGTCCTCGGCGAGGTTTTTCACTTCCTCCAGGGCGTTGAAAGCGGCCCTGAAGTCGCCGGTCTTCAGATAGGTGACAGCGAGGCCGCCGAGGACCTCGGCTCTAAGCGGCCTGGGCCTCCCCGCCATTTCGAGGATTTTCACGGCCAGGGTGTAGTGGTTGATGGCCCTGTCATACTCGCCGCTGATTTTCTCGAGATAACCCATTTCCATCTGCACGGCCGCAATCGACACATTCAACTCCAGTTCATTGTAGATCTCGTAGGCTTTTTTGAACTGGAAGAGGGCTGATTGCCAGTCGCCCTCCGAGCGGTAAAGCTTCCCGAGGTTAAGATGTGTGTTGGCGAGCTCAAGTTTATCCAGGAGGCCTTCCGTTATGTTTTTCTGTTTTTCGAAGTAGAACCTCGTCTTGCGGAGGTCTCCCTTCACTGTGAAATAGAGGTTGCCCAGGCTCCCGTAAATTCTGGAGAGCTCCCTCTCGACCTCGGGCATCTCCATTTCCAGCGCCAGCCCTTCCGTTATGAGGGCTATAGCCTTGTAATACTTCCTCTCGGCCTCCTGGGGGTTTTCCCCGGTCGTCAGGTAATAGTCTCCGAGCTCCCTGTAGCAACGGAGCATCCCAGGCACGTTTCTCAGGTTTTCCATGAAGAGAAGGGCTTCTTTAAGGTGTTCCTCCCCGCGTCTCCCGTTGCCCAGGAGGATCTCTGCTTCCCCGAGGATCAATAGAGCTTTTGCCCTTTTCTCGCGGTTTTTGAGGCCATCGACGACCAGTTCCATTGCCTCGAAGGAGTATTGCGGGTTTATATACAGCGAAACCTCCCCGAATTTCTCAAGGATCCTCCAGCGAATCTCGGGATCTATGCCCTTCTCGCCTTCTTTCAATATGTCAACGGCCTTTTTCAGAAGGTTGAATGCCTGTCTGTACTGAAAGTTCTCGAGAGCTAGAGAACTTGCCCTGTTGAGATAGGCGATGGCTTTTGAATTTTCACCACCGGAAGCGGCATGCCATGCCAGATTCAGGAGATCCCTGGGAGTTTTGTTCAGCCTGGCTCTCTCGAGGACGCCCAGGATCTCACGATGCAGAGCCCGCTGACGCGATGGGCTCTGGGTGTCGTGGAAGACCTGCCACAGTACCCTCGGTGAGAACCTGTAAAGGTCGTGTTCTCCGGCGACCTTCTTTATTATCTCGGCTTTTATCGCCTTGTCCACTGCCTGGAGGAGGCTTTCGTCGTCGAAATCCTTTATGAGGGATTTCAAGAGGGGGAAAGGGAACTCCTCGCCAAAGGCGGAGGCCGTCTGAAGGAACTTTTGAAGTTCTTTGTCCCAGAAATTAAAACGTTTCAGAACGTAATTCTTGAGGTTTTCGGGCATGAGGTCCGGCATTTCCTTGAGGCCCAATCCATCCCCGGTGGTTATAAGGTAGCCCCGGCTTTCCAGTTGCTCCAGGATTTCCTTGAGGAAGAATGGAATTCCCTCAGTGTACTTTTCCAGATAACCGGCGAGCCGCGGGGTTATCTGTTTTGCACCGCTTTTCTGCATGACGTAGAGCATCAGCTCCATTTCCGAGAGTTCCCTCAGTTTCAGGGACGAAAAGCTGGGCGTGTCGGCCAGCGTGGAGACGAGTTTCTGGAGGTTTTCCCTGACGAGGTCCTCCGAGTAGGCGCCCACGAACAGCACTTTTTTGTTCTCGGGGGAAAATGCCAGGAATTTCAGTAGGTCTGAGCTCGCCGGATCTATCCAGTGAATATCATCGGCAAGTATCACCACGGGATAATGGGACGACAGGTCCTCAAGGGCCTTCGAGGTGGCGAAAAACAGCTTTTCCTTGCTGCTTTTTGTCTCTTCGGCGCTGTAGATCAGGTCCTTCACCCTGTTCAGTATCTCCGGGCCCCGGCTGTCCTTTTCCCCGACGCCGGTCCCCTGCTTGGAGAAAATGTCGTAAAAGAGCTGGAAGGGCACCGGTTCCTCGTAGTAAAGGCTTTTCGCCCGGAGTATCACCGCATCCGACGCGGAAAGCATTTCGGCGAACCTGTCGAGGAGAGCAGTCTTGCCAATGCCCATTTTGCCGCGCACGAAACAGGTGATGAATTTGCCGTCACTGGCTTCTTTGAAGAGGTCAGAGAGGAGTTTCAACTCTTTAGACCGGCCCACAAAAACCTCGGATAGGCCGGCTGTCGCCGCTTCTTTCTCAACCGAAGTCCTGGCTTTTTCCAGGCCGGAGGATATCTTCTGAAGCAGCTCCTCCTCGGACTTCCCGTCGTAAGGGTAGGCGACAACGACGGGGTGAAAGACGATCGGGATCGCCGTTCCCTTTATCTCCAGGTTTCCGACGGCCTTTCTGATCCTCTCTATGACTTTATCGGCGAATTGGGGCTCCGTTTCCGAGAGAAAAACGAGAAACCTGGATTCATCGAGAACCTCAGCACGGTCCCTCTTTCTTATCAGCGAGCGTATGGAATTAAGCACGGCGTTGAGAAACTCGTCGGCGGCCTCCTGACCCACAGCCCCCCTGATCATATCCAGGTTGGATATCTCAAAGGCCACGATGGAAAGAACTGAATCTTTATGCTTTTCGATTATCTCTTTTAACGACATCTGGGTGTATTAACTCCTCCAACTTGTCGATACATTAACAATAACCTCAACTTCCTTCATTGTCAACGTACAGCCTAAAAGTTCCTGACCGCACAGGGGAAACAAGACGATCAGGAATTCTGCATTCAGCCCATCTAAATTTTAAAGCACTTGTCATCTGACTTAAAGTGGGTCGATCCCCTCTTCCTCAAAATTAGTTCTTACCGAAATCTTCGTTTTCTTACTCATCGCTGGTTAACCTCCTTTCCTCCTGTGAACCCTCTCAAGCTGATTATACAACCTGACTATAGCCCTGTTAATTTC
>JAGGUL010000108.1 GCA_021158525.1 Candidatus Hydrothermota bacterium
GAAGGCATGAAGAGGAAGCTCAGGATAGCCGTCGCCACCGATGACGGCAAGACCATGAGGTTCGGCCATTTCGGCGATGCCCTCGAGTATCATATTTTCGATTACGAGGACGGCAGGCTAACTTTCGTTGAGACCCGCAAGAATCTCCTGACCGATGAGGCCCTCGGCATCGAGGAGCACGATAATCCGATGAAGGCCAGGATGATGCGGGAACAATTGAGTGACTGCGATGTCTTCGTGGGGCATTCCATGGGCCTGAAAAACCGCCAGAAACTCGAGGAGATGGGGGTAAAGATGATCCCCCTCGTTAAGAAGGGGCTCTCCATCGAGGAGGCCCTCAAGAGGGCTCTGGAGAAGCTCGGCCTCAGCTAAACTCCCTTCTTTTCCCAGAAATCGAGGAGTTCCCTGAAATAATCCTCGAGCCGAATTTTGCCCCTCGGGGGAGCGACGAAATCGTGGGTCATCGCCTCGGTGAAAAATCTTGCGAGCGTGTGATATTTCGAGTTGAAAGGCTTTATCAGGCCCGCGATGAAGCGCATGAGCCCCGGGGGTATGTTTGTAATTCTGGGGCTTTTCCCGATTATCCGGAAGGCGAGTTCAGCGATTTCCCGGTAAGTGAAGACCTGAGGCCCCCCGACGGGTATCTCCTTGAGGTCGCTTTCCAGAGCGTCTGCACAGACTTCAGCGAGGTCAGCACCGTGTATCGGGTTGACTCTGTTGTGCCCATCTCCGATGAGATAGGCCCTTCCCTTTAGAGCCATCCTCAAGAACTCGCTGGAATCGGAGAAGAGGCCCGTCGGCCTCACGACCGCGCAATCGATCCCGGAGCTGGTGAGGTCCTCGACGAATTTCTCGCGCGCCCTCACTATCTCAAGATGGCCGAACAGGTGAGCGTTGAATGCCGAGACGAAGATGAATTTGCGGACGCCCTTTTCAAGAGCCAGATCCAGGAGGTTTTTGTTGCCCCCATAGTCCACTTCCATGATGCCAACGGGATCGCGCTGCCTCGTTATCCCCACCGAGGAGAAGACGACATCTATCCCGTCCATGATCCCCTTGAGGCTTACCCTGTCGGTGACCTCGCCGATGAAGATGTCGTCCACCTGGTCCTTTATGGGGGGCTGAAGGAAGGGGCCGATCTCTTTTAGCTTGTGCAGGGATTTCTCCCTCACGAGAACGCGAATCCAGTGCCCTCTCTTCTTGAATTCCAGGGCTACGTACCTTCCGAGATAGCCAGAAGCACCGGCTACGAGAATCCTCATCGCTTAAAGTATAAATCTAATCGGATTCCAACGGAAGTTGGGGATGAGGGAGAGGGGGATTTTGGAGGATTTCACCCCCATCTGTCCCGATTTCATCGGGACATCCTCCCCCCTCGAGGGGGAGGCGGAGAAGGGGAGGGAAAAGACTGTGTTCATGCCCTTTTGTCTGGTTCTACAGGGAAATTTGGAGAAAATGCACACTTCTCCCCCTTTCAGGGGAGGAGAAAAGAGACACCAGGGGCAAAGTTTATTCTCTGGTTCCCGAGAGTCCCTTCAGACTGATTTCCGAAAATACCTTCAGATTTTATTCGCCGAGCTCCAGAAGCTCCTCCTCCTTGAAGGTCGTGAGAGGCGGCCTATCCTCGATGTCGCGGCCGGGCTCGTAGTCGAAGGCTTTCTGGACGTTTTCTCCCACCATCTTGAAGAGCCTCTGAAGTTCGATCTCTCTTGGGCAGGCGTCCTCACAGAGTCCGCAGCCGGTACAGGAGGAGGACATGTGGGCGAGCCTTCCCAGGTGGAAGAAAAGGGTGTCGGTGGGCAGCCTGACGCCGCCCCTCTTGTTCGCCCAGTCCATGTAATCGCTCGACTGGAATTCGAAGGTGGGCGATTCCCAGAAACATTCTTTGCAGAAGCAAATAGGACACTGGTCCTTACAGTTGTGGCAGTCGATGCAGTTCCCGAGGAAGGCGAGGAGGTTGTCCACGCCGCTGGTCTCCTTCCGGGTCTCCTCCTTGACCTTCTCCCAGAAGGAGGCGCGCCTT
The DNA here is from genome assembly GCA_021158525.1 of Candidatus Hydrothermota bacterium. Lineage (GTDB taxonomy): Bacteria > Hydrothermota > Hydrothermia > B15-G9 > DRBW01 > DRBW01. The sequence continues at coordinate 2,024 of JAGGUL010000108.1, forward strand.
TCCTTTATCGAAGATACGATTTTCTCCCTCTCGTCCAGGGAACCGGCCTCTTCGAAGCCGAAGCCCGACAGGATCTCCTCGCCCTTTTCGGTCTGAGCCATAAGCAGGAGGTCTCCTGAACTCCCAAAGTACCCGAGCACAACGTCGGCATATCGATTGGGAACGGGCGTGGTGCAGCTCCTGCAGGCCCTCCTCAATTCGCTTTCGTCGTCTTTCTCCACCATGTCCCAGAATTTGTCGGCCGGTTTCTCGCCAGAGATGGCCATGTCCTTGAAGCGGTTCGGATCGAAAACGCCGTAGCAGTCGACGCCGAAGATCACGAGGTTTGTGGGATCTATCTGGTTGAACTTTATGAGCTCTACGTAGTTCCTGAGATCGCAGGGCCTCATTACCACGCCTATCTTCCCCTCGAAGGGCGAGAGCCTGGTCATCTTCGAGACCTGCGTCGCCACGCTGACCTGGAAAACGGGAACGAAGGGGTTCGCCCTCTCTATGAGCTTTTTGTCCTTGACCAGGGTCGGAAAGTAGCTTTTTCCCGAGGGAAGCTCCAGAGGAACGATGATTCCGTCGAGCAGATTTTTGTCCAGGATGTCAGTGAAGAACTCCCTCGCTTTTCCCACTATGTCCCTGTTTGCCTTCACCCTATAGTTCATTTCTTCCCCCTATATGTCCCATCTTCCCGCCAGTGGACTTTTCCCCTTTGCCCTGGTTTCCTCGGTGATTTTCGTCATCTCCCTGACGAACTTGACGCCCTCGGAAGCGGAGATCCATTTCAGGTATATCCTGTCCTCACCGAGCCCCAGCGTCTCGAAGATCGTCTTCAGCAGCTTGATCCTTCTTCTCGCCTTGTAGTTCCCGTTGATGTAGTGGCAGTCTGCGGGGTGACATCCGCCCACAACTACAGCATCGGCATCCTCCAGAAAACCACGGATCACGTACGAAGTATCCACGGTGCCGGAACACCATACCCTGATGGGCCGCACGTTGGGCGGGTAGTGAAGTCTCGATGTCCCGGCCAAATCCGCCGCAGAGGATGTGCACCAGTTGCAGAAAAACCCGAGAATTTTGGGCTCAAATTTATCCATACTTCCTCCTTATGTGATCTTGTCAACCACGCTCAAAAGCGATTTCGCGTTCATTACCCTGAGTTTGGCCGCTCCGCTGGGGCAGGCAGCCTCGCAGGCTCCACAGCCCTGACACAGGATTTCCCTGACGACGGCCACCTTTCTCTCCGGATCGATAAACCTCGCATCGTAGGTGCAGGCGTCGACGCAGAAGCCGCAGCCTGCACATTTCCTGAAATCGGTATATGAAACAACCCAGCCGCTCTGGGGAGGTTGCTTTTCTTTCGATAAAACGACCGACGCCTCGAAGGCACTCGCCTCGGAATCGACTATGAGTCCCTCCAGGTCCTTCTGTGCCTTCGCGAAACCCGTGAGGAAGATCCCGTTGGTCCCCAGGTCGTTGGGGGCGAGTTTTGCGTTTATTTCCTCGTAGGGGTCTTCGCGGTAATAGAAGAAGCCGTCATCGTCGATCTCCAGCCCGAGGAGCTCCGATAGCCTTTTCGAAACGGAGATGTCGGGCCTTATGACGGGGTAGGGCACCAGTATCGACGTGACAAGCTCTTTTTTCTCGCCGGTGCGGTCGTCATAGTAAGAGATCTTTATGGTCTCCCCGTCGACGGCGAAAGAGGGACCGGGCTCGTGCCAGTAGGGAATGAATTCCACGCCCGCCTTCCTTGCCCGGGCCTCGAGATCAGCGTATTTGCCGAAAACGGGCGTGTCGAGGTAGAGGACCCTGACGGGGATTTCCCGATTCGACTCCTTCAGCTCCGTCGCCCTTCGGAGGACCTCTCCGATGCCTTCCCTTGTGAAGGTGGACCGGCTTCCCGCCGACAATACACCGGGAAGGAAGAAGGTGACACCCTTTTCGCCCGTCCGTCCATCGTACCTCTCGAAGGACACCATTCCGGGGTGAGACAGCTCCTTCAATTCAGAAGGAAGCTCCTTTCTGCCGGCACCGGCGATGACGATGGCTCCGACCTCGACGTCGTGGTCCTCGCCGTCGGCCCTGAAGGAAACCCTGTAGTGGCCGACGAAGCCGTCCACTGAGATTATCTCAGCGGGCTTGTATACCTTTATCCCCTTTTCCCCGATACCCTTTTTAAAGGCTTTCAGGAGCTCCTTCCCGGAACTTGAGGCGAGAACCTCGTCCTCTTCCGAGGGGTCGAGGAGGAGAACCTCTATGCCCCTTTCGGTTATCTCGAGGGCCGCCTTGTAAGCGGCGATGCAATTTCCGATAACGACGGCCCTCCTCACGATGCCCTCCAGGGGCTGATCGTAAGGGAGCGAGAATTTGATCTTCTCGATGGAAAGTTTGACGAGGTCGATGACCTTTTCAACCACCGCCTCGGCCGGCTCTCCGGCGTGGGGGAACACCCCCATATCCCTGACCTCGGCTATGTCGGTGAGGGAGATGGGGAAGCCGAAGGAGCGCAGCTTGTTCTGAAGGAAAAGGCCCCTTTCCCAGGGCGAACAGGCCGCCAGCACGATCCTCGAGGTCTCGCCGTCGGTCGCCGTCTCCCTGAGACCCTTCAGGCCTTCCTCGAGGCAGAGGAATTCGGAGACTTTGACGGACCTGACGGTATCGATCTCGCCTATTCTTCTCACCACTTCGTCCACGTCGAGGTCGCCCAGGGCACATTTGCAGAGGTGAACGGTTGTCCTGGGCTCATCGACCTCCTTTATGTCCAGGAGAGGGGGCAGGGATTGCCCCTTGACCTCGGGCTCTCCCAGAAAGCGGGAGGCTCTCAGCGCGGCGGCCGCTCCGTCGTTCAGGCTCTCTATGTAAGTCAGGTGACCTGCCGCCTCTCCGAGGACGAAGATGCCAGGGATCTCAGTTTCTATGGGCTCGTCCTCTTTTGTGACCAGATATCCCCTTTCGTCGAGTTGAAGGCCGAAGATCTCAGAAACCCGGCGGTTTCTCTCCGGGGGCCTGGAAGAAGGCGAGAGGACTATCATGTCGAATTCGCTGCTCTTGCCGTCCCAGCTTATCTCAAGTCCCTGGACGTCGATGTCATCGACTCTCTTTATCTTGATCCCCTTCGAAAGGCCCTTCTTCAATAGTTCCCACTGCCCCTTTCCGTAAAGGAGCAGGTCCCTCACGAAGAAAGTGATCTCGATGTCTTCTTTCAGCCTTTTGACGCTAAGGGCATTCTCGAGGGCGTTGACGAAGGGCTCAAACCCAACGGATAGGTCGCGCCCTTTGAGGCCCGGAGTGACGATGTAGGCTACTTTGTCGGGCACCCGTCCGTCGGAGGGCCTCACGAAGGCCTCGAGCTCAGGGCCCGTACCGGAGAACCAGCGTTCTATCTCCGTCACTTTCACCACGTCGGGGGCCTTTCCGTATCCGAAGTCGGCAAGGGCAGCGTCATCTTCGGGAGTGCAGTCGGGCGAGAGGAGGACCGCCCCGGCATCTATCTCCAGGTCCTTCTCGGCAGGCCTCGGATTTAAAGCGCCCGTGGGGCAGGCCCCTTCCAGCGCCGAGGGATCGCTCACCTTGTCCCAATCGACCAGGTAGGCGTTTCCGCCCATGGGCCTCCTGTAGGCGCGGATCAGGCCCGTCTCGAGGCAGCGGTCGCATTCGATGCACTTCCTCTCGTTGACATCGGACTCCCTGTAATGGACTTTCACCCTGAAGCCGCCATTTTTCTTCTCGTATCCCGTTATCGAGGCGTTGTGGATTATCTCAACGTGAGGCATTCGCCTGAGCACGAAGCGGAGACATGTGTTGCAGATCGTGCGGGGTTTCCTATAGAGGAGCTGACTGGGCCTGTCTCCGAGGTAGCGTCCCTCGTTTATGATGTAAACCCTGTGGCCCAGCTTGCCTATGTTTGCAGCCGCCCTGAGCGCTGCCACCGATGTGCCGTAAATTACTGCAGTTCCCATTTTACAGTCCTGCCGGAAGGAAGGGGTCGAATTCCTTTCTGTGCTTCTGCAGTATCTTCAGGTTCCTGTATTCGGGCAGAAGGATGGGAGCCACGCGCTTCGTCTTGATTCCCGCTTCCCTGAGCTCCTCCTCGTATCTTCTCACGTGGTCGAGGGTCAGTTTTCCTATCTTCGTCTTCTTCGCCAGCTCCGCTGCCCTAATGCCGGCCCTCCTTCCGAAAACGTTGTAGTCGAGAATAGAATTGCCCATGAGCCTGTTCCTGCCGTGCACGCCTCCCGATACCTCGCCGGCGACCAGGAGATTTGGCACGTTGGTCTCGCCCCACTCGTTTATCTCGATCCCGCCGTTCTGATAGTGGAGGGTGGGGTAGACCAGCATGGGCTCTTCCCTGATGTCTATGCCGAACCTCCTGTACTGTCTCAACATGGCGGGGAAAGCTTTTTCTATCGTTCCCGGCCCGTTAAGAAGCTCTATTATGGGCGAATCGAGCCAGATGCCCACGTGTCCGTCGGGAGTCTTTATCCCCCTGCCCTCGGCGCACTCGCGGATGAAGGCAGAGGCCTCGACGTCCCTCGGCTCGAGAGGATAGACGAAGAGCTCGCCGTCCTTATTAACGGGCTGGCCCCCGAATCCCCTTATCTTCTCAGTGATGAGGAATCCAAGTATCTGCGGGGGATAGGCGGCACCCGTGGGGTGGAACTGCACCGAGTCCATGTAAAGCAGTTTGGCGCCCGCCCTGTAGGCCAGCACGACGCCGTCCATCGTGGCGCCGTAATGGTTCGTCGTGGGGAATCCCGCTATGTGAAGCCTTCCGAATCCTCCCGTGGCGATTATGGTTGTTTTCGCCCTGACGAGGACGTATTCGCCCGTCTCCATGTGGAAGAGGAGGGCTCCGGCGCACTTGCCCTCGTCGTCGAGGACCAGCTCGACGGCGGGGAGGTATTCGAGAACCGTTATGTCCTCGGGGTGGTTCCTGACCTCGTCCCTGAGGACCCTCATTATCTCGGCGCCGGTGTAGTCCCTCGCCGAGAGGAGCCTTCTTCTCGACGTACCTCCGCCGGGTTTGGTCTGGAGGTGGCCGTCGGGAGTCCTGTCCCACATGACGCCGAGTTCCATGAGGAACTTGGTTATCATCGGCGCCTCGCTCGTCAACACCTTGACCAGCTCTGGCTTGTTGTCGAAGTGTCCGCCTCCCATGGCGTCGAGGTAGTGGATGGTCGGGGAGTCGTGGGGATTGACGGCCGCCTGCATGCCGCCCTGGGACATCATGGAGTTGGCATCGCCGAGCCTTAGCTTCGTGGCGATGACGACCTTTGCCCCGTTCATCCTGGCCCAGATCGCCGCCATGCAGCCGGCGCCGCCCCCGCCGATGATGAGAACATCGGTATCGTAATCGGGCTCGCCGAGCTCTATCTCATCGGGGTTTATCCTGGGGTGGGACTCCAGTACGTCGACCACCTTCGAAGTCAGAAGTTCTCCTTTATTGGGTCCGATTCTTATTTTTTTCCTGGCTTCTTTATGGTAATCGGGATGATACTTGGAAAGGACCTCCTCCCTTTCCTCGGCTGTCATGGGCTTGAGGAAGTTCTTGAGGCCCTTCTTGGCCAGTTCCAGTCTCTTAGGCCGGGTGGCCGCAACCTTTTTAAGGGATTCCCTCATGTATTCAGGATATCCGTTCATTTTTCCTCCTTAAGTGATGTCGAAGTTAATGTCTCTCTCGTAATAGAGCTTCTTGAGCTCGTCCCTGGACATGGACATGAACCTCGCGAACTCCTCCTCGAACTTGCCCTCTTCCACCTCTTTGATCCTCTTCTCGAGAAATTCGGCCCGTGGCATCATGTATTTCCCATAGAGCCTTCTCGCGAGAATGGCGATCAGGTGCTGGGGCATCTCGGCAGGACACCTCACGCTGCACAGTCCGCACATTATGCAGTCGAAGGACAAATCCACAGCCAGTTCCAAATCTCCCCTTATCACCGCCTGAATGTAATCCATGACCTCCAGTTCCTGGGGACAGATCTTGGTACAGGTGTTACAGGAGACGCAGCGGAAGACCTCGGGGTAGTATTTCTTAAAGGGCTCTATGTCGGGAGTGAGCTCATCTATGTTGTAGACTTTCTTTTCCGCGGGGGCGAAGGGGATCTGGACGATCTGCATCTCCGGCTGAACCACCGTCTGGCAGGCGAGCCCTCCGTGGAGCTTGTAGTCGCCGGGAAGTCTGTAGAGGGAAGCACAGGCGCCGCAAAAGCCTTCCCTGCAGCCGACGCCCTTCTTGAGCTTGAATCCGGCGTATTCCATCGCCGTGATTATCGTTGACCCTTCAGGCACATAGTATTTTTTGCTCAGTATATAAATTGGTATCAGCTTTTCTTCGATTTGGGTATCCATTGGTCCTCCTATTCAAATTCCTCCGTTGCAACTTTAACCATTTCAAATACCTGAATTTTGGTCAGATTTTTCAAACTCATGGCGCCGGAGGGACAGACAGCAGCGCAGGCTCCGCAGCCCTCGCAGAGGGCCTCGTTGACGACCGAGACTTTCTTCTTGGGATCTATGGTGATGGCACCGTAAGCGCAGGCATCCCTGCAGAATCCGCAGCCAGCACAGACTTCGGTGTCGACCTGGGCGATGGTCGGCTCCCTCTTCACGGCGGGCTTCGAGAAGAGAGCCAGAACTTTGCCCGCCGCGCCCGAAGCCTGTGAGACCGTATCGGTTATGTCCTTGGGGAACTGTGCCGCACCCGCTATGAATATGCCCGATGTGAAGGTCTCGAGGGGCCTCAGCTTCAGGTGAGCCTCCTGGAGCCATCCGTGGATGTCGGTGGGAATCCTCAGCTTAGAAGCCAGTTCCTTGACGCCCTCTGACGGGACCATGGCGGTCGCGAGGACGACCAGATCAACCTCGAGCTCCACCCGCTCTCCCGTCAGGGTGTCAGCGCCCCACAGCACGACCTTATCGCCCCTCCTGAATATCTTCGAAACCTTGCCTCTGATGTAAACGACTTCCTCTTCTTCCTTTGCCCTCTGAACGAATTCCTCGTAACCCTTTCCGTTAGACCTTATGTCGATGTAAAAGATGAAAGCCTTGCCGTCGTGGACCATGTGCTTGTAAAGCATGGCCTGCTTGGCGAGATACATGCAGCAGATACGGGAACAGTAAGGTACGCCGTGGGCCGGGTCCCTGGATCCGGCGCAGCTCACGAAGGCGACGGATTTGGGAATTTTGCCGTCCGAGGGCCTCTTGGGCACTCCGGCAGTCGGCCCCGACGGGCAGAGCAGCCTCTCGAACTGGAGGGCATCTATGACGTCGGGAATCTTGCCTCCTCCGTACTCCGGGAGCTTCTCCATGGACATGAGCTCGAAACCCGTGGCGACGATGATGGAACCTACCTCTATCTCCTCGATCTTGTCGGGGAGATCGTGAAGGATCACCTTGGGCTCGCAGGCCTCGATGCAGAGGCCGCACTCGGAGCAGACCGAGCAGTTGATGCACCTTTTCGCCTCCTCGATGACGGCCTCCTCGTCGGGTGTCTGAACAACTTCCCTGAAGTCAGCTATCCTCTCCTCGACAGGAAGTGCCTTTTCGGGCATCCTCTCCTTCTTGTAAGCCAGGTCGGTATAGCCCACGAGATCGCTCTTGAAGGGGCCCTCGTACTCCCTTCCGAAGATTAGGTCTTCGCCCCTCAGAAAGCGGTCTATGGATATGGCCGCCCTCTTTCCGTGGCCTACGGCATCTATAAAGGTATTGGGCCCGGTAACGGCATCGCCTCCGGCAAAGACCGTCTCAAGGGAAGTCTGGAAGGAGATCTCGTTCACCTTTATTGTTCCCCAGGGCGTCAGTTCTATGCCGCTGCCCTCGAGGAATTCCAGGGCGGGCTTCTCGCCGATGGCGAGGATCACGTTGTCGGCCTCGATCTCATACTCGGAGCCCTCGATGGGGATGGGCCTTCTCCTCCCCGACTCGTCGGGCTCGCCGAGCTTCATCTTTATGAGCCTGACCTTTTCCAGTTTCCCGTTCCCGAGGAATTCCACGGGGTTCGTGAGGAATTCGAACTTCACGCCCTCTTCCATGGCCGCCTCTACCTCTTCGGAGATGGCGGGCATCTCTGCCCTGGACCTCCTGTAGACCACGGTGACGTCGGCGCCGATCCTGAGGGCGCTCCTCGCGGCGTCCATGGCGCTGTTTCCGCCACCCACAACGATGACCTTTTTGCCTAGCGTGACGGGTTCGTCGAAGTTTATCTTCTTGAGGAGTTCCACGGCGTGCATGATCCCGTCGAGGTCCTCGCCGGGGATACCCATGCTCCTCGATTTGTGGGCCCCGGTGGCGATGAAGACGGCGTCGTAATCGTCGATGATCTTCTTGAATTCGATATCCTTCCCCACTTTCGTGTTGTAGCGGATCTCGACGCCTATCTTCTCGACCAGGGTTACCTCTTTTTCCAGGACATCCTTGGGCAGCCTGTACTTGGGTATTCCCGAGAGCAGCATGCCGCCGCCCTTTGGCATTGCCTCGAAGACGGTGACCCTGTATCCCATCTTCCGCAGGTCGAAGGCGCAGGTCAGTCCGCCGGGCCCGGCTCCTATAATCGCCACCTTCTTGTCTTTCTCCTCGGGGACGGTGAGGTTTATCTCGGGGCCTCCGAATTTTTCGAATTCCCAGTCAGTGATGTAGCGCTTTATCTCCCTGATGGAGATGGGAGCACCGTCCACCAGGCTCCTCTTGCAGTTGCTCTCGCAGGGATGAGTGCAGATC
>JAGGUL010000124.1 GCA_021158525.1 Candidatus Hydrothermota bacterium
CCTGCTCGTCTGGGCCCACAAAAACGCTTTCGTCGGTCCAGGTGACGCCGCCATCAGCAGACACCCGAAAACCTATGTCATAAAATGTATCCGTTCCGCTCTCAAAAAAGCCCTTATAGGCGTAATACAAAATCCCGTGGTTTATATCATATGTGATAGTCGGCTGAGTAACATAATTTCCGCCTATGCCGTTGCCAGAGATGAGGGTATACTGCCAATCTGTCCACGCACCTGGTTGTCCACCACCAGGCGAATAATACCAACAATCTCCATACTCATAAGTACCCGCTGCGAATTTCCAGGCGATATGCGGCCTGTCATTTGTGTCAAGAACAAAGTCATAATCATACCACCAGCCAGAAGCACTGTCATATGGTGTCCATCCGCAGGCATCCCAGAGATTGATCGTATCTATCCAGGTCCTTCCCCCGTCAAGGGATTCAAGAAAGAAAGGGGTTATAGCGTCCCAGCCATAATCTACAATCCAGTCGGTTATGACCGCCACATAGCCATCATGTCCTATCCTGGGTATTGGCGTATCGTGCCACCCACATCCCATACAGGTCTTGAGAAAAGTGTCAGACTCCCAGGTCATTCCACGGTCATAGGACCTCCAGATAAAAGACAGATTTGTAGTAAGTACATTGTTTCCAGTGACAATTATTGTGTCACCGGACGCATCAGCTGCGGGCAACCACACGTCCCACATTTCGCTGCGGGGCAGCTCCTGTACACTGAACACTCCGTTGGGAAAAGCAAGGTCCCAGGCGATAAAGACTGGACTATGGAGATACCAATTACCAAATCTTGCTTCCTGCCAGAAGAAAAGCGGAGAGTCCCAGTCTTCAGGCCAGATCACTCCAGGATAGACTCTTCTCGCCTGGGTGGTGCTGAGAACGAAAAAGTCCCAGGTATGTCCGCCGTCGAAGGAATAACCTACCTTAACGCCATCGAAAATATTTATGGTATCTCCAGAAGGCGGACCGAATATAACCACCACTGTGTTTCCTCTGACTGCGATGTTTTTCCCGGCAGTTCCAAGGGCTGACCTTATATCAGGAACAGAAGATATAGTGTCTCTCGGTGTTATATCAGGAATGCCAGGAGGAAGTAAAAACTCACCCTCAACCTTGCCGATAGCCTTTATGGGGGGAGCTTCGATCAATCCCCCCATAAGAAGCCCGGCCACAAGCAGCATACAGACAACGTACTTCATGACTTACACCTCCTTTATGAAAGGACAAAATAGATTTTTAACAGCGAGGGGAGGCCTTAAACGCGTATTGCAGATATTCCTATAATGAAATTTTTTCGCTCTATTTGATCCTATCAGATACGTTTTAAGGGGGATTCTGCAATTGAAGCGGTTGAAAATAATATGAAATTTTTTCATGGTTTTTGTTCCGCGGGGGAGCTCGAAGAGCTCCCCCGCGGGATCCCTCCCCTGGTCTCCCCTTAACGAACCAGGATTAACTTTCTCGATGAACTCTTCCCGTCCACTTCCGCTCTGACGAAATACACACCACTCTTTCTGCCCCTGATGTCGAATTCGAGCTCGTGGTAACCTTTCTCAAGAGGCCCTCTGTAAAGGTCTTCGGCCAGCCTTCCCGCCGAATCATAGAGTTTGATTCCGACATACGACGTATTCTCCAGGTCAAGGGAAAGCACCAGCCTGCCTCCGGGACTGAGAAAAAGGTCAAATAGCTCCGCTCCCGTGTTCTCTTCTCCTTCTCCGATGCCCACATAGTAAGGACCAGCGTGGCAGAAATAATCATCGGCGAAACTGGCATGCAAACCGGAACTCCAACCTCCGCCCGATATCACGGGCAGCTCGAAAGCACTCTCCTCAACTTCATCTGGATCGCCCCAGGGCCCGATTTCCATCCAGTGCTCGCCGAGATCGCCGGTGTAGAAAAGACCTATATGAGGCAAGGTATCAGTACCCACGATGTAAAATGCCTTCAACGTGTAGAAAAGCATATCATTTTCCGGGTCGTAAGTTATTGTCGGCTGTGTGGCCACTGGAGTTCCGTCGCCTTCTCCGGCTATGAGTTTCATCTCCCAGCCCTCCCAGGCTCCGGGTGACCCTTCCGCAGGGCCGATGTACCAACAATCCCCGTATTCCAGGCTCCCAGCTCCAAATTTCCAGGAGATGTGCGGCCTATCGCTCGTATCGAGGACAAAGTCATAAACATACCACCAGCCTCCGGCACTATCGTAAGGAGTCCAGCCACAGGCATCCCAGAGATTTATCGTGTCTATCCAGGTCTGCCCGCCGTCGAGAGATTCGAGAAAGAAGGGGGTCAGGGCCTCCCAACCATAATCCACAACTCTGTCGGTGATGAGGGCGATGTATCCATCGTGGCCTATCCGCGGTATCGGCGTGTCTATCCATCCGCCCGGGAAGGTATCACTGACCCAGGTTTCACCCATATCATAGGTCCGCCAGTAAAAGGTAAGAAAACTGCTCATGACATTCACGGCAAACACTATAATCGTATCTCCAGAAGCATCCGCAGACGGGAGCCACACGTCCCAATCTTCACTGTTGGGCAATTCCTCCACCGTGAAAACTCCGTTGGGAAAGGCGAGATCATAGGCTATGAAAATTTTGCTCGGCAGATAGACGCCCGATTCGTAACGGGCTTCCTGCCAGAAAAATAGCGGAGAGTCCCAGTTCTCAGGCCAAATAACGCCGGGATAGATCCTCCTCACCTGTGTTGTGCTCAAATCGAAATAGCTGTATGTATGGCCTCCATCGAAAGAATAGGCGGCTCTCACGCCGAGAAAAATGTTATCGGGATCGTTCGAAGGAGGACCATATATCACGACCACTGTATCTCCCCTCACTGCGATGTTCTTTCCGGGCGTTCCGAGGGCTGCCCTCATGTCGGGAATCGAGCCAATAGTGTCGCAGGGCGTGATCTTGTTTCCTCCACCTGAATAGGCTCCCTCTATCCTGTCGAGGGCTCTGTAGTTAGGCGCTACGGCCCATTTCCCCATCCCCGTTCCTGTTATGAGGAACACCAACAACATATATCTCATAACGGCACCTCCTGTTACTTCGGTTTGTGCAAAAAGACTGCCAATCTGATCGACGACAATCTGATTTAAAGTATTTATTATTGACTTAATCCGGCCTTTGGCGTAACCTAAAGGGACTATGATAAACACCGTGATTTTGATGGCAACTGTATTGAGCAATGGGACTTTTATAACCCTGTTTCAGGAAAACAGGGCCTTTGTCCTGGCGGAGCTGAACCTCAAGCTCGAAAAGGGCATCAATGCGATAGAGGTAAAAGAAATCCCGCGGGAAATATTCCCGGGAAGTGTGGAGCTTTTCTCCCCCGCAAAAGGGGTCAGGATCAGCTCCTCGAGGATTCTCTATGATCTCGGGCCTGAGAACCTGCTGAAAAAATACATCGGCGAAACCGTCCTCTTGAGGCGCGAGAAGGGGGAGGAGGAACCCTTCACCCTGGAAAGTTTCGATAACCAGTACATTTACCTGAGGTGCCGGGAAGGTTCCCTTATACCGCTCAAGCTCTCGGATTTCGACAGACTTCATTTCCCCCCGAAAGAGGGGCTCGTGACAACTCCCACGCTCATGCTCGAAGTCGAATCAAAAAGGGCGAAAAGTACAAACGCATATCTCTCATACATGACCGGTGGATTTAGCTGGGACGCGATGTATACGAGCATGCTCGATGGAAATTCCATGAAGTTCAATGGATACGCTGTAATCCAGAACAACACGTCGGTCGATTTCAAGAACTGCGTCCTCTCTCTCTTCGCTGGCGAGGCTCACCTGATTCAGGCGCCCCCGCCCGAGAGGGTGATGCTCGCCGCCAAATCTGCTGAATACGGAGGTGCTCAAAAGGTCGGAGGAGACTTTTATCTCTATAAACTCGAGGGCAAGCGGGACATACCGGCCTTCTCGGAGGTAAAAACCAGTTTCCTTGAGAGAACTTTCAAGGTCAGCAGGGAATATCGCTTCGACTCGCATTACTGGGGAAGCGACAGGGTCAAATTGATCGTCCATTTCAGGAATGAATCCGACGACCCGATACCTCCCGGCGTATTGAGCATGTACGTGCCCGGCGCGAAAGGAAGGCCCGTTTTCGTCGGCGAAAGCAGGCTCGAAGTGCTGCCCCCTGGAGCCGAGGCGGAACTCGTGTACGGCTACGCCTCCGACATAAAGGTCGATCGAAAGGTGAAGAGCCGGGAAAGGATCTCGAAAAACGAGCACCGGGAGACGATCGAGGTCAAGATAACCAACGGCAAGAAAGAGGACATAAAGGTCAACGTGTTCGAGCATCCCTATGGCATGTGGGAGATAATCGAGCACAATTATCCCTTCGAAAAGGTCGATGCGAATACCGTCAAATTTGAGCTCCCGGTCAAAGGCAAGGGAACCGCGACGCTGGTTTACACGGTGAGATACAGGTATTGATAAAGAGGCCCGTTACGCTTATTTATAATCTGCTTTCGATTCGGAGGGGTGGCCGAGCGGATTAAGGCGCGCGATTCGAAATCGCGTGAGTGGGTAAAACCACTCCGTGGGTTCGAATCCCACCCCCTCCGCCATTTTTATTTTGTGGGAATTTTTACTCCGAATCGGGATAAAGACCTCCCCAGTCCTTGATGTGTCACCCGGTCCAGTTATTTCGTCTTTTTTCACGCCCGATCTACTTTGACGACTTTTTGCCCTTAGCACTTAAAATTCACCACTGCGAAATTTTTCCGACCTGATAGACTCATCGCCACAGCACCGGTGAGGTCTGAGGTTTACGGAGGAAATTTTTGCCACGGCTCTGAATTCGACACAGAAAAGCCCGAGAAGGCAAAAGCCGATGCGGAAGAAAATCCTCTGCAATGCTTGCCAGATATTTTTTCAACGGAGCCGGCCCATCACGAGGGATTTCCCCAACAGGATGACCTTCCGGTATGTCACTGAGTATCGGCGGAATTATCTTAACTCTATGGGAAGGACTCTCTGGGGAGGAGGCGATTTAAAATTAAGAATGCCGGGGCGCAGAATCGAACTGCGGACACCGGGATTTTCAGTCCCGTGCTCTACCAACTGAGCTACCCCGGCAGAAGTGCCAGTAAATATATAACAAACTTCTCCACTCTGTCAAGAGCCCGCCTTTACCGCCAGTAAAACCCCTCCATTCCCACTCGAAAACGAATGAGAAACGGCTAAAGAAGGGATCAGCAGCTCAGTGCTTTCGAGGAGTCTTTGCTCCCGATATGCTCAAATCACCAGTGAGAGAATCTCGCGGTTATCGCGACGAATATTGGGGGACAAAACCCCCTCGGGCAAAACGGGAAATTGACCGCATCAACTCCAGGATATAAAATAGGCTACATGAAGTTCTGGGGCAAAATTCTCTGGTTACTTTTCATACTGGCCTGTTCGGGGACAAATCTGAAGGCACAGGAAGAATTCTTCGATGTGGCGAGAAAATACGCGAGGGAAGGAAAATACCAGCTCGCCCTCGACACTTACGACCTGATCGCCCAGAAGAACCCTGGAACGGTTATAGCTCACAGAGCCCGCCTCGAGGCTGCCAATCTCCTTCTGGCACGGGGAGATACGTCGAGGGCCACCCTGCTTCTGTCGGAGCTCACGAAGGAAGACCTGGTCGATTCTATCGCCAATATAGTTTACCTGGAGCTCAAAAATCTCTCGAAGACTCCTCTTGAGAGGGGCAGGATACTCCTCGATTTTGCCATAAAGTATCCGAGCTCGGGAAAGCGGGAGGAGTTCCTGAGGGAGGCGGGACTTAACTTCATAAAAGCCGGTGCTTATGAAAAGGCCCTGAGGCCCTTTAAGATACTTGCTTCGGATTACACGGATAAGAGAGAAGAAGCCCAGGTAAAGCTCGGGCTCATTCACAAAAATCTCGGACAGAGGGGAAGGGCCGAACTGCTTCTAAAGAGGTACCCCGAGAATGTTGAAGCCAAGTATTACCTGGTGAAGCTGTACCTGGAGGAGGGAGATACGGCCCTCGCGCTCCTGACCCTTTCCGGTGCCAAACACAAAATTCTCAGAAAACTGAAATACAAGATACTCCTCGGGCTCGGAGACCCAAGAAAGGTGCTGGACGAGCTGAAAGACGAGACATCTCCCGAATTCGCCAACATCAAGGCCGAGGCCCTCATAAAGTCGGGGCAGGCCTACCTTTTAAATGACCTTCTGAACCAGGTTAAGGATACCATCCTCCTTGCCAGGGCCTATCTCGATCTGGGAGAGCCGACGACGGCCCTTAGTTACCTGCGCGGGCTCAAGTCGAAAGAGGCCCGCTACCTGAGGGCCGAGGCCTATCTCGAGGTCAACGGCTACTTCTCGGCCTACTCCGACCTGATCGCCCTGCCCGACGATCTACTGTACAACCAGAGCAAGGTAAAGCTCGCCCTGGCCCTCAAGGACGCCGGGCTTTACAGGGATGCCCTGGAATTGTTGTCTGGCTTGAAACACTATTATCCTAAGGACGAGCTAACGCAACTGGAATACGAGCTCCTGCTCCTTCGCGGGGACACCGCCAGCGCCATGGATTTGAAGGAAGAGCTCTTAACTCACGGCATCTATCCCCTCCCGCCGGTATCGAAGGAGGACCTCCTGAACGTCTACCGCGACGACTTCGGCAGGCCGCCGAGCTATCTACTACGGGATCTCTTCAGGCTGGGCGCCTACGAAGAGGTCATCGAGGCGGCAGGAAACCGAAAGCTCACTCTCAGCGAAGCCGAGATAGTCGCCCGCTCGCTGGTCAGGCTCTTCAGAGCCACCGGTGACACAGCGTACGCAGAGAAAGCAGAGAAGCTGTTCATGCAGATGCCCCGAAAACCGCAAAGCTATCTCGAACTTCACGCTCATTGGCAGCCCCAAAATGCCAGAATCGAGGGCATAGATGCCGCTGAGCTCGATTCCCTTTCCGCCTATTATCTGGCGCTGATCCTCGCCCGAAAGGGCCAGGTCGAATCCGCCATGGAAACTCTGCGAAGGTACGGGGACAGGCTTCTTGAGAGGGGACTTTTCGAGATCTATCTCTCGCGGGGACTTCTCGATTCGGCTTATTCCTACCTTGATGAGAAAAACGCCCTTCAGGTCTATGAACTCGCCTCGGCATACATGAAGCGGGGCGACAGAGACATTGCCAAGGAGCTCCTCGATTACATACCCTCCGCCGGATACACTCTGGACAGGAAAGCCTCCCTTCTCAGGATAAAATGCCTGAGTGCCCTCGGAAACTGGAGCGAGTTAAAGGAGGCGGCCCTTCAGTATCTTGAGGTTTACAGCGGCGCTCCCGATATACCAGAAGTGAAAAAGATCCTGGCCCTCGCTTATCTCGAGACGGGCGAGCCCGGCAGGGCCCTGACAACGCTGTATCCCTTCGATTCGCCGGAAATAAGAAATATGAAGGCGAGAGCGTACATAGCCCTGGGCAGGCCCGAACTTGCTCTCGACGTCTCTCCGCCCGATTCCGAGATCCTCTGGGAGGCTTCTTTTCTGGCAGGCGATACGCTTTCTTTCGGGTCCTATCTCCCCCACACCAGAAGAAACATAGAGCGGATTCTCGATTATTACTCGGGGAAGGGGGACGTCGAAAAAGTCCGCAAGCTGACGACTTTCTACCTGGGAAAGGGGAAGATCGACGCCGACGCAAAAAACTACTACGTGGCGCGGGCCCTCTTAAGGGCGGGCAGGGGCGAGGAAGCTAAGAAAATCGTGGACCTCCTCACCGATTACTACAAAGCCAGGCTCAACTACGAGCAGGGCCTCAATCTCTTCAAAGAGGGGAAATTAGAAAAGGCGAAAACTCACTTTTTCACGGGGATCCAGTGGGGCGACGCCGAACTGAGGGGCAGATCTGCCTTCAAACTGGCCACGGTTTATTTCAGCGAGAGGAGGTACAGGGAGGCCGCCGAATACTACAAGATGGCCTTCAGCCTCCTCAAGGACAGCCTGTTACTTCGAAATGCCCTCTACAACGCTGCCGTCTCCTACAAGAACCTGGGAGAGGCCGACTCGGCCGTGGCCTACTACAAAAAGGTCGCCGAGCTCTTCTCCGACACCGAGGATGCTCTCGACGCCCTCTTCTCTCTCGCCTATTTCCTGGAAGAAAAGGGCGAATCGGAAAAGGCGCTCAATTACTTCCTCGACCTTGAGGGCGAGCTGAGGAAGCCCCAGGACGAGATCGAGCTCCTCTACTGGCTGGGCGAAACATACATGAAGCTGAAAAAACCCGGAGAAGCCCTTCAGTGCTTCAGGAGGATCTACCTATTCCACCCCGATGCCGAAAACTGGGCTGTCACGGCAAAACTCGAGGCCGCCAGGGCATTCATCTCCATGGGGCAGAAGGGCAAGGCGAGAACGCTCCTCGAGAACGTGGTGAGGGAACGGGGAGAGACCGACGAATTTGGCAAGGCGGCGCTCCAGCAGCTGAGAGCTCTCACGCCTTGACGGAGGTCGCCTCAGGTATCTATAATTGACTTGAAATGTGGTTCTTAAGCCTTTTAATAACTGCGGGATTTATATTCTTCCTTTACAGGATCGCCTCCTTCGAGGAAAGGGAGAGGGTGAGCATAGTTTTCAAGATCCTCTACACTGCCCTGCTCTTCATAATTTTCCTCTCCCTCCTGTCCTTCAGCGACATGGGGCCCGAGAGAAACCTCGGAGGCATTTTGGGACACGTCCTGGCCGGATTTCTGTTCCGCAATCTCGGCGTCTTCTTCTCCTATTTCTTCGTCGTTCTGCTCCTCGCCTCGGGCGTCCTGATGCTTCTCAGGAAGTATTCCTATGAAACTGCGAGGGAGCTGACCGCGCTTATCGTCTCTCTCTTCGTGCTCTCTCCCCTGCTCCAGCTCTTCGGGCTGTGGAGGGGCAACGGAAAGGTGCCCTCCTTCCTCTATGCAGTTCTTCGAAAGTACCTGGGGGCCGTCGGAAGCGGAATACTCCTCACAGCCATAATCATGGCGGCCTTCCTCTGGGCTTTCAGGATTCCGCTGCCTTCGATTCATTTCAGGAGGAGAAAGAAAAAGCTCGAAGTGGAGGATGAGGAGATCGGCGGAGGGACCATCCTTGAGCCGCGAACAATAGATGAGGCCCCGGAGCCTCCCGTTGAGAGGAAACCCGTCCTGACGGGGAGAAAGCCGAGAACCAGGAGCGAGAGGAAAAAGAAGGAGAAGGCGGAGCCCTCCATAAAGGAGGACCTGCACATACCTCAGACCGAGCTGTTATCCCTTCTCAAGGAACCCGTCGCCAAGACCGAGGCCGACATCGAGGAATGCAGGAAAAACGCGAAACTCATCGAGAGCAAGTTAGAGGAGTTTGGGGTCATCGGGAAAGTCATCGATTTCCACCCCGGGCCCGTGGTCACCAGGTATGAATACGAACCCGCGCCGGGGATCAAGCTCTCCAAAATCGTGAACCTGGCCGACGACCTGGCGCTCCGCATGAAATCTAACAAGATCAGGATAGTCGCGCCTCTCCCCGAAAAGGGCCTCATCGGCATCGAGGTCCCCAACAAAAAGCGGAGAATAGTGTACTTCCGGGAGCTCGCCGAACACGAGGGATTCAAGAAATTGAAGTCCAAGCTCGGCTTCGCCCTTGGGGTCGATACCGCCGGAAGGCCGGTCTACGCCGATCTCGCTAAGATGCCCCACCTTCTGATCGCGGGAGCCACGGGATCGGGAAAATCGGTCTGCATAAACACAATTCTGACGAGTATCCTTTTCAGGGCTGACCCGAGAGAGGTTCGCTTCCTGCTTATAGACCCCAAGAGGATCGAGCTCTCTTACTACGAGGGCATTCCTCACCTCTTGAGGCCTGTTGTGAAGGACAGAAAAGCGGCCGCTTTAGCCCTTAAACAGGCAATAGTCTGGATGGACCTGAGGTACAAGCACTTCGCCAGGGACGGCGTCAGGGATATAGAGAGCCACAACAGAACACTCGCCGAGAGGAACGAAGAGCCGCTGCCCTATATCGTCATTATAATCGATGAGTTCGCCGACCTCATTCTCACCATTGGAAAGGAGATCGAGGAGCCCCTGGCACGGCTCGCCCAGATGGCACGCGCCGTGGGTATTCATCTGGTCGTCGCCACCCAGAGGCCCTCGGTGGACGTTATAACGGGCATGATAAAGGCCAACTTCCCCGTCAGGATCGCCTTCAAGGTGCCCTCCAAGTTCGATTCGAGGACGATCCTCGACGAATCGGGCGCCGAAAAGCTGCTCGGCAAGGGAGACATGCTCTTCATACCGCCCGGGACTGCAGAACCCCTCAGGCTTCACGGGCCCTTCATCTCCGAAGAGGAAACGCGAAAGATCGCCCAGAGCTTCACGAAGGAATACCTCAAGTTCAGGCTCTCAGAGCTGATCGGCGACAGGCCGGGCCTCGACGCTGCCGTCGATGAGATCGTTGAAAGGGGATACATCTCGGCGATCACGAGAAACGACGAGCCGGGGACCGAGGAGAAGCTCGAGAGGATAACGGAGATCCTCGTGGAGGAGGTCGAGATGGAGGAGGACGAGGTACGCGACGCCCTCTCCCGCCTCAGAGAGAACTATTACGTGCCCATTCAGGAGATGGCCGAGGCCCCCATACCGGAGCCCGAGGAGGAAGAGCGGACCGTCGAGACCAACGGGCTCGATCCTCTCCTGGTCGATGCCGCAAAGCTCGTCGTGCTCAGAAAATCGGCCTCGGCGACAATGCTTCAGAGGAAGCTCAAGATAGGCTTCGCCAGGGCAGCGCGCATAATGGACCAGCTCGAGCAGCTCGGCGTGATAGGGCCCCAGGAGGGCTCCAAACCCAGAAAGGTGCTGATAGGAGATATCGAAGAGCTCAACCGCATGTTCGGCGAGGGATAAGCTTCTATTGGGCCTAAAATCCCCATTGCAGACAATATGCCTCCTTCAGGATCAGCACACCTCCACGAGGAACAAGCTGTGAGGCAAATTCCTGCAAAGTCTCTAAGCCCACTAATTTGCCCTTAAATTAAAGTCCCTGAAAACAGCACTTTTGTATGTGGGGCTAATTCCTTAAACATATGTTTCATCGATTAATATTATAGAAGTGAGGACATTGTCAAGCCATTTCAAAGACCCTCTTTTGACACAAACCTCTTTCTTTTTCTGGATTCCCTCCCCACATCTCTTCGCTGTCTCAGCGGCATAATCTCCTGCAGGCAAATCGCAATCAATTAATGAAACATCATGAAAAGTTTGAATTTCACTCCTTTAAATCCTCCAGATTCTTATTTCCTTCCCATTCACCTACTCTAAGATAGAGATAATGCCACTTGCTTTCAGTTGCATTACTCACAGCTTCACACCACTTCTGAGCAGCAATGTTTTTGTCTATCACTTGAATCTCTTCTCGCCCTTTAGTTTCCACGATATAAAATCCTTCTTTGCTCTTTACAATAAAGTCTGGAAAGAACTTTCTGGCTGTAACCTAAATATTGTGTCTGGAGAAAATAACCGAGATAAGCTAAAGGGAATACAGGGAGACAACTGTTTAGTAGAAAAAGGGGACAAA
>JAGGUL010000085.1 GCA_021158525.1 Candidatus Hydrothermota bacterium
TCAAGGATTACCGGCTTATCGAATATGGAGATCTGGCCCTCATGGGAGAAGCTGGTCGTCCCTTCCTTCCCGTCGATAACGTTCTCATTGCGATCAGTTCCGATCAGGAGCCCCTCGGGATAGAGATCTTAAGGATCGAGGCCGAGACTTTGAGGAACGTGACGCCCCCACCCGCACCTCCACCGGCTCCCCTCGTGAAAAAACCCGACCCCTTTCCGGAACCCGATCCCCTCGTTTACGGAGGAACAGGCTCCTATCCCACCCGTCTCGTTGAGATAGCCGGTACCGGGCATTTGTTTGGACAGAAAGTCGCGCTGCTCAGGGTTAACGTGGGCCGATATCTCCCGGCCGATAGGTCTGTTGTCCTCCTCAAGGCCCTGAGATTCAGGCTCAAGTCGAGGAAAGCGCGGGATGATGGCTCAAGGTGTCGGAACGCTGATTTAGTGAGAAAAGTCGTTCTGAATCCCGAAGACGTGCGCGTGTTTGCGAAGGACGGAGAACTGGAATACGTCGTCATAACCTCTGAGTCGTTGAGCGACGAGTTTGAGCCCCTGGTGCGGTGGAAGAGACAGAAGGGAATCAGGGCCGAGATAAGGACTGTGGAGTGGATTTCCTCGAATTACAGCGGGAGGGACCTTCAGGAGAAGATCAGAAATTACCTGAAATCCGCTGCAGATTCCGGCCTCGTCTGGGTTCTTCTCGGCGGAGACGTCTCGGTAGTCCCTCACAGGATAGCTTTCGCGATGAATTCTGGAGCCAATATCTTTTCCGATGAGGACAGCATTCCCTGTGACCTCTATTATTCCGATCTCGACGGGACCTGGGATTACAACAACAACGACGTATTCGGAGAAGTGGGAGACAGCGTGGATCTGCTTCCCGATGTCATAGTGGGAAGGGCTCCCGTGGAGACGGGCTCAGAGGCTTCACTTTTTGTCGATAAGGTCCTCCATTACGAGGTCGAATCCCCCGACGGCTATCTGAACAGGGCCCTCTTCGCCGGCGAATATCTCGATGAGGAAACCGATGGCAGTCTCGCGAAGGATTTCGTCGTAAGCGAGCTTCCGGATGGAGTGCAGGTCTGCAAGCTTTATGAGAGATTCAACAACCTGGACGCTGCTTCCTTCATAGATTCGATTAATTCGGGCTTCAATCTCGTAAATCACAACGGACACGGCTCCATTCAGGTTCTGTGTACCGGTCCCGATGCCATTTACCCCGAAGATTTTCAGAATCTCTCCAATTTTCCGAAGCTCGTGGGGCTTTTCTATTCCATAGGGTGCTGGACCGCTGCTTTCGACTATGAGGACTGCATGGCCGAATTTTTCGTCCTCGCCCAGGAGGGCGGCGGATTTTATGTAGGCAACTCCCGGTATGGCTGGTACACCCAGTATTTCCCGGGCTATGGCTCTTCCGATATCTTTGACAGGAGGTTTTTCGGATTCCTTAAGTCGTCTACCCACAGGGCCGGGGTCGCACTGGCCCTGGTCAAGGCCTTCATGGCTCCCGCATCGAGGGTCGAGAACGACTTCCGGTGGAACGAGTACACGCTGACTTATTTCGGCGATCCGGAGATGCCGCTCTATTTTGCCGATCCGGAGAGCCTGAGGCTTGAGGTGGCCGGTAATCTGAACTCGGGCCTCGTTGACATACCGGTTGTCCTCGAGGCAGGCGAAGTGCCGGTACCGGCGGGTCTTGCGGGGCTCAGCGATGGTCAGGAGCTTTTGACTTCGGGTTATAGCGACGAAGCCGGTTTTGTCCTTCTGCACGCCGATCTCACGGGGCTCGATTCTGTGCTTCTCGTGGGCTCAAAACCGGGCCTGAGGCCGGTCAGCCGATGGGTTTCTGTCATGGAGGGGCCTTATGTAGCTGTCGATACTTTCTATGTGTCCGATGAGAATGGGGACGGCTACCTGGCACCCGGCGAGGCTGGCACGCTCCACCTGTCCGTGGTGAATGAGGGCAATTCCGACCTCTATTCTCTCGTGGCCTATCTCGCGCCCACAGACTCGTTGATATCCGTGTCCGATACCGATTTCGCCGTGGGCGACCTTCCTCAGGGAGCGACAGCAGGTGCCGAGTTTCCCGTTGTCGCATCTCAGGACCTGAGGGATGGCGTTCCGACGAGGCTCGTTTTGCGTCTGGTTTCTTCCGGGGGGAATTCCGTCCACAGTATTTCCCTCTGTGGGGGCGAGGGAGTGCTGGGCCTCGAAGAGGTACGGGAGGACAACGCCCCTCCGGGAGATACGGCAGCGCTGAGGCTCGTCGTCGCCAACAGGGGACACGGGCGTTCCAATAGCTCCTCGGTCGTGATCGGCACAGAGGATCCCTATCTCTCTCCTACCTTCGATTCTCTCTACGTGGGGGTGTTAGAGCCCGGCGGCGAAGCACATGTCGCCTTCGAGCTTCTGTCAGATCCGGGATGTCCCCAAGGGCACATTGCCCCCGTGACGGTCAGGCTTATTTCCGATACGAGGACCGAAGAGGACACGATTTACTTTATGGTGGGCTGGAACGGTTTCCATGACGACGTCGAGAACGGAAACGCAGGCTGGACCGTGGAGGGTGAGCTCTGGCACATAACCGAGTACAGGGCTTCGAGCGGGAGCCACAGCTGGTACTGTGGCGAGGAAGGGAGCTATACCTATCCCACCAATGCCCATGAGAGCCTCATCACTCCCGAGCTCGTTCTGCCTCCCGATCCCATCTTCCGGTTCAAAACATGGTATGAGACCTTCGCCGGATGGGATTACTGTGTCCTCGAGCTGAGAAAAGGAGAGGAAAGATATCCGCTTGATCTCATGATGGGATCCAGCGACGGATTTGAGGAGAGGGAATATGACCTCTCCTTTCTCAATCCGGGCGATACAGTTCAGGTTTGCTTCACCTTCGTGAGTTACGATTACGACATGGGCTACGAGGGGTGGTATGTGGACGATGTGGAGCTCACATCGAGGTATCTCTCCGCGGAGGAAAGCCTCCCACCACGGGAAGACGTGAGGCTGACGGTGAGTCCGAATCCCTCGAGGGGGGATTTCCTGTTTGCCCTCCCGGGGTTCGCCGGGAAGGAGGTTGACCTCAGAATATACGATGCCACGGGAAGACTGGTAAGAGAGCTTGTCTCGAGAGTAGGTAGCGTTCTCTGGGACGGCAGCGATCTCAACGGCAGGAAGGTCAGGAGCGGCATATACTTTTACCGGCTTCGGGCCGGAAACAGGGTTTTCAGGGGGAGGTTGCTTCTCCTTCGAGGTTGACCTCGGGCCCTGCACTGATTATATATTCACCTGAATGGTCAAAAAACAGTTCGGAAAATTCAAGATCGAGAGGTTCATAGGGGGAGGGCAGTTCGCCGATGTCTTTGAAGCCGTAGATACTATAACTGAGAGGCGTTTCGCCCTCAAGGTTTCCAGGGCCCGCGAGAAGGAGACCGAAATGCTCAGGAGAGAGGCTCAACTTCTCGCATCCCTGGAGCATCCCAATATCGTTCGTTTTTACTCCGCCGATATCATAGAGAACAGGCTCATTCTCGTGATGGAGCTTGTGAAGGGGAAGTCCCTGAGGACGCTCATCGAGGAGGAAGCCCCGCTTGACGAGAAGAGAGCCCTGGCCATCATGGTTCAGGTATTGAGGGGCCTTGAATACGCACACAGAAAGGGAATTTTACACAGGGACATAAAGCCTGAGAACATCCTTCTCGACGAGCAGGGAACCGTCAAGTTGTCCGACTTCGGCCTGGCCACGATGCTCAGTTCGTCTCTGACGAGGTCGGTGGCAGGAACGCCCCTTTATATGCCCCCTGAGGGATGGAAGGGCAACCTCCGAAAGGAGTCCGACATCTGGAGCGCTGCCGCCGTCCTGTACGAGCTCCTCTCGGGCAATCCACCTTTCAACAGCGATTCCCTCGAAGGCCTGAGGAACAGGATACTCCGCGGGAGGATCAGGAGGATACCCAGGGTATCGCCCGAGGTCAACGCTATCCTGAGGAAGGCGCTGCACAGAGATCCAGAAAAGAGGTTAAGGAGCGCCAGGGAGTTCAAAGAATTACTCGAGAAGATCCTCGAGGGCGAGGGCATTTCGGTGGGACCCGTTGTGGCGAGGAAGGTTAGCCTCTCTCTCCGTGGTCTCACCGATGAGCAGATGGAGGCCGTTACTGAGGGCGACGGTGTCCTGCTGCTTCTCGGCGGCGCCGGGACTGGCAAGACCACGACTCTCGCTCACAGGATCGCGTACCTTATACTCGACAAGAAGGTCGATCCTTCCGACATCTTCGCCGTTACGTTCTCAGGCCGGGCTGCGAGGGACATGAAGGAGAAGGTGGAACGCCTTGTGGGAGAAGGGCCGGTGAAGAACCTCTGGATCGGGACCTTCCACAGACTTTCCATAAAGATAATTTCTTCGGCCCCCGAAAGGCTGGGATATCCCGATGAATTCGGAATAATATCGAGCGATGACCAGCTGGAAATAATAAAGAGACTTGGGGCTATCAATCAGGAGAAGGCCCGGGGAGTTCTGAGGGAGATAAGCAATGCCAAGGCGAACCTGATCGGACCGGAGGAATTTTCCGGAAATGCCGGTCAGGGCTGGAAGAAGTTTGTTGCCGGCATTTACCGGAAATACCAGCAGGAACTGAGAAAGAAGGGGCTGTTTGACTATGATGATCTCATTTTCTATGCCTATACCCTGCTGACGGAGAATCCTGACCTTCTTGAGAGGATAGCTGGCAAGTTCAAGTACATACTGGTCGACGAGTTTCAAGACATTAACAGGGCTCAGTTCGAGCTTCTCAAAGTCCTTTCCGTATATCACGGAAACCTCTTTGTGACGGGAGATGACGATCAGGCAATTTACGGTTTCAGGGGGGCCTCGACCGAATTTCTCAAGGAGATCAAGGAATATTTCCCCGAATACAGGGAGATAAGGCTCACTCAGAACTTCAGATCGCCCGAGGAGCTGCTCTCAGTCGCCCAGAACCTCATTTCCTACAACAAATCCAGGATACCAAAGGTGATCATATCCAGGAGGGGAAGGGGGAATGAGGACATCGTCAGGCTCTATGCCGCCGAAGATGAGGAGGAGGAGGCGAAGTTCGTTGCCCAGAAAATACTGGAGTTCGTCGAAAACGGCAGGAGTTTTGAGGATATAGCCGTTCTTTATCGGATAAATTCGAAATCCAGGCCCTTCGAGGAGATTTTTGCCAGACGAGGGATTCCTTTCAATATAGAAGGTACCGGAGGCTTTTACGAGCGAGAGGAGGTTAAGGCCCTTCTCGGTTTCCTGAAATTCCTCGCCGGCGAGGGTGAGAAAGATGACCTTTTCCTCATATTGAAAGTTCTCCTGAGGTTCACGGGGAGGGAGGCGAGCCTTGCCACCCGTTATTTCCACAGGACAAGGAAGCCCACCTTCAGCAAGGACCTTTCGGATGCCAAAAGGAAGAAGCTCAGGGAGCTCTGGCAGTACATCGACGGTTACAGCGACGAGGAGATAGTGGCGAGAACGCCCCGGGAAATTCTCGAGGACTTCTTGGATTTCACGGGTTATTATCAGTTTCTTAAGGAAAAGGACACGCCATCGAGGCTCACGGCGAGGGAAAACGTGGATGAGCTTCTCGGCCTTGCCGGCAATTACCGGCCCGGCGGGCTCAGGGAGCTCCTGAATTACATTTCTCTGGCCCGTCACCTCGAGAGTCAGGTGAGGGGAGCTTCCGGCGTCAGGCTCATGACCGTTCACATGGCAAAGGGTCTGGAGTTCCCCATAGTTTTTTTAGTGGGCATGGTGGAGGGTGTTTTCCCGCTCTATCGGGCCCTCTCTAAGGATGAAGAGCTCGAGGAGGAGAGGAGACTGTGCTATGTGGCCATAACCAGGGCACAGGAATACCTCTTCATCACCTATCCGAAGAAGAGATTCCGCTATAACGAGGACCCCTCCAGATTTCTCTATGAGATGTATACCCGCGAGCTCTGAGTTGCAGTTTGCAGGATCTTTGCAAATTGCATAGCATCCCGGCCTGTCATTTCCGTTCGTTTTAGCACATCTCTTTCATTCCCAACAAGTTAAGATGTTACCGCAAATGGCAGGAATTTTGTCATCTAATCCTGCGAAGAAGACAGGAGGCCGAGATGGACAAAGACGTAATGCAGGAAAAAGATTTCGTGGAGCTTCTTGGTTTCAGACTCGGGGGACAGGATTACGCCATAAGGATAGAGAGCGTAAGAGAGGTTGCGGATCTTGTTGAAAGAACGAGGGTTCCCTTTTCTCCGCGCGGTTTCCTCGGCGTTATGTCTCTCAAAGGTGAGGTTATTCCCCTCATCGATCTCAGGTCCCTGTTCGGCTTTCCCGATGAGATAAACGGAACCGAAAGGGTTATCGTCGTGAAGACCGACGGGGAGGCGGTGGGCTTTCTGGTGGACAACGTGACGGGCATATACCCTGTTTCGGAAGATTCGATCAACCCCCTCAAGGACACGAAATACGTGAGCGGCGAGTTGAAGTTTGAGGGATCCATCGTGCGGCTGCTCGACCACAAAGCCGTTCTCGAGAGCTTCCTCAAATCGACGAGAGAGATATCGAGAAAATGAAAAGGTGCCCGTGCAACAAGATAAAAGCCGGATACCTCCTATCAGTGATCGCCGGAGTCCTGTTCCACCTCTACCTGGGGCCTTTTTTCCTGAGGCTGAACCCGGAGGTGAGGCATTCCTTAAACCTCGCCGGGCTTCTGGGCGGCCTTTTTCTGGCCGCGGCTGTCTATTTTCTTATTGGAAGGCGTACCGAGCCCGTAAGGGCTTACATGGCTGATGACGGCGAGGACGACGAGCTCAGAAGGCAGGCCGTCAGGGCGCTTTTATCACTTCCCTCTTTCCTCTTTCAAGTTGTCCTCGTCCTTTTCATCCTTCTGTCTCTTTTGATTTCCTATTTTTTCTATAAAGGAGGGGGACTTGAAGGACTTGACGCAATTCTTCTCTTTCTCTGGGGAATTGGTTCGGGGATAGGAGCCGGCTGGATCGGAGCCCTTGTGGTTCAGCTTTTCACCATCGAGTTTTTCAGGGAGATCTCGATCACAAAGGAGGACATCAGCTTCAGGAAATCTCTTGGCAACACGCTCGTTTTCTGGATAGAACCCGGACTCGCTCTCGCGGTTTTCTTTCTGTTCGTGGCCGCCTTTGGATCGTCAAACCACGCCGTGGAGAAGAACATTTACGAGCGCGTGACGGTACACCAGGTTTCATTTTCGGCGGACGGACACGCCTCTGTTGGCACGCCGGAATGGATCAGCGCCGTCAAGAAAGACTTTGTGAAAACTTTCACAATACCTATGATTTTTGTCTCTTTCACCGTTCTGGTTCTGGGCTCCGCCGGGCCGATTATAGGCTCAAAGAGAATGGAATTCGTGCTGGACGACCTTTCACGGTCCATGCGGGAGGTTAAGAAAGGGAATTTCAGGGAGAGGATATCAATTCTATCCGACGACGAGCTCGGCATGCTCGCCCTTAGCTACAATGAGCTGATCGATTTCCTGAACGAGCTGCTCGCCAAGCAGAACGAAGCTATAGGCACTATAGCTTCCACCGTCGAACAGATCGATGCTTCCCTCAAGGATCAGACGGCCGGGGTCTCCGAGATATCCTCGGTTATAAGCCAGATCTCCTCAGCTACCGAGGAGCTCGCCGCCTCCACTGCGGAGCTTGATGTGATGGCGAGGGAGATAGCAGATCTCTCGAGGTTTCTCAAGGAAAGAGCCGAAAGCGGCGGGAAGAACATACTCACCGTCCTCAATTACCTCGACGAGCTGGTCGGCAAAATGAGTGATATTTCCTCGAAAGTGCAGATCCTCGAAGAGAAATCCAGCAAGATCAGCGATATATTGAAGATAATCGATTCCATAGCCGAGGAGACCCATATTCTCTCGATAAACGCAGCCATCGAAGCTGCTGCTGCGGGCGAACACGGGAAGAGGTTCTCCGTGGTGGCTTCCGAGGTCAGAAGGCTTGCCCAGGAATCCAAGGAGGCTGCGCGCTCCATTGCGGAGATCGTAAAGGAAGTGGAGAGCGCCACCCAGGACTCGGTCTTTGCCACCGAGAAAGGCCTCAATATAGCCAGGGAAGCCAAAGATAAAGCCGATAAGGCCAGGGCAAGCCTGATGGAGATAATCGATAACATCAAAAAGGAGGACGAGCATTCCACCCGCCTTTCATTGTCCACAGGTCAGATAAAATCTTCGACGGAACAGATGGCTCTGTCTCTCAAAGAATTAAAGGAGACCGCAGAGAAGGCCTCTCTGGTCATAGCGGATACCACCCGGGCTATAGAAGGTCTGGCGCGGCTCGCCAGGGGGATGGAGACGCTAATACAAAAGGCCCATCAGGGGGAACTTGAAAACAAAGGAGAGACGGATTTCGATGAATAAGTTGTCCTGGAAAGCCTTTCTGTGGAACAGGTTCTGGGCTATCTTTGGGGTGTTCTACCTTCTTGTGCTCGGACCTAACTTTTTGAAATTCGACCCGAGCGAAAGGGCGGCTCTATTCAAAATCGGAGGAATAGCAGCTTTATTCCTTGTCCTTCTCTTCAGCTACTTTTCCTACAGGACCACGCTTCCGCTGAAGAAGTTTTTCGCGAGGGGTGCTGAGAGGAGGAAGCCTTCGCGGGAGATAATGGAAGCTGCCTTTCAAATTCCCAGGAGGTTCTTCGTTTCCTCGGTCTTCGCTTTCAGTGTCGGTACCGCAGCGGTTGTCTATTCACTTTACGTGACGGACTTGCTTTCCGGAACCAAAGCAATTCTGGCCTTTCTATGGGGAATAGGGACAGGTCTCGGGGTCGGCTGGGTTTCATCGGTGGGAGCCGATTTCTTCCTTCACGATCTCCACAGGGAGCTCAGGGTCAGAAACACATCCGACATACCCGAGAAGAAAAATCTGCACTCCATGTTCCTCTTCTGGTTCACCCCCATGGTCTTCTTTGCCGTCTATTACACTGGAATTGTTGCTTTCGCGTCGGCCACTCACAGTTTTGACAGGTCAGTTAAGTGTCTCACCAGAACCGGCGCTGTGCAGGCAGCCTTCCTTGATGGCGGGGGGAACGAGGGGCTTACGGCCGAAAACATAGCCCTGTTAAAAAAGAAATTCGCCAGCTCTCTTTCGACGACAGTTTTCCTCTTTGGTTTCACCATCCTGGTGCTTTCGGTGATAGCTCCTGTGGTCGCCGTTAACAAGATAAGGAGGACCATTCAGGAGATAGACAGGGGCCTTGAGAAGTTCAGCAAGGGCGATTTAAGCGATGAGCTCGACGTGACGAGCTTCGATGAGCTCGGGTATCTTTCAGCTTCCTTCAACGACATGATCGACTCGATGAGGCAGCTGGTATCAAAAATCAAAGAAGCCGGGAGCATCATATCCTCCTCAGCCGACCAGATCCACAGCGCTGTGGAGGAGCAGACAGCGCTCGTGGCCGAAAACAATTCGGCCGTGGCCGAGATAACATCGGCCATACAGGAATTGAATCAATCGGCTGCAGAAATGGTGGAGATGGCCACCGGGCTCTCCGAGATAGTCGAAAGCTTCCACTCCTCGGCCCAGGAGGGCGGCAAGAACATCCTCGAGGTCCTGAGGCGAATAGACGATCTCGCCGCTGAGATCGAGTCCATATCGGCCAGGATGCTGGAACTCGACAAGAGGGCATCCAGGGTGGACGAGGTCATCAAGATAATAAGCTCCATCGCCGACGAGACCCATATCCTGTCGATAAATGCCGCCATCGAAGCTGCGGCCGCGGGCGAACACGGAAAGAGGTTCTCCGTGGTGGCTTCTGAGGTCAGAAGGCTGGCCGATGAGTCGAGGAAGGCGACGGAGAGCATTTTCTCGGTTCTTTCGGAGATTAAGAAGGGCGTGGAAGACACGCTGAAAGCCACGGAGAAGAGTGTTAAGGACGCCCATGAGGCTCAGAGAAAAGCCGACAAAGCAGGCGAGGGGATAAAGATGATTCAGGAGGAATCGACGAAGGCCAGGGACTACACGAAGAGGATTGTCCTCACGATCAACCAGTCCAAGACGGCGCTCGAGCAGGTTTCCCTCTCCATGGGAGAGATATCTCAGGCGTCGGAGAGGTCCACCATGTCCATGAAGGAGATCGAGGAGGCGATAGGCAATCTCCTCGAGGCCATTCGCGGGCTGAAGGAGCTCGCTGACAGGTTCAGAGTGGAAGATGAAGAAGGATGATTTTCTGGAAATATTCAGAGAAGAAGCCGAGGAGCGGGTAAGGAGGAGCCAGGAGCTTCTCTCCCGGCTCGGCGACGAGCCCGATCTACTGGGCGACCTCATGCGGGAGGCCCACACGCTGAAGGGCTCGGCCAGGATGGTGGGCCTTGAGAAGGCAAGCGAGCTGGCCCACAGAATAGAGGATGTGTTTAAGGCCATAAGGGACGACAAGCTGTCATTCAGCGAAGATGTGAAAAACCTTCTCATCGAGGCCCTCGAATTTTTGCTCAGGATGACCGCAGATGAGGATGTCGAGGGCTATGAATCGATAATAGAGAAGATCTCGGGGCTTCTCGGTCAGGATGTGAGGGAAGAGGCCCAGAGAGAACCTAAGAAGAAAAAGGAGAAGAAGATCGAAAAACTTCGGCTTGAGAAGAGGGACAAGCAGGAGAAGGGAGATAAGAAGGTCAGGCGGGCGGAGGGGAAGGGAAGGAAAAAGGGGAGGACGCCGGGATTCCTGCGCGTTGCCCCCGAGAAGCTCGAGAGTGCGGTCAGTATAGCCGAAGATGCCTTTATAAAAGCTACCAGCCTGAAACTCGAGGATTTGCCCCGTGAGATACAGGCTGGCCTGAGCGGTATCGAGAAGGACCTCAAGGAACTTCAGGAAGAGCTCTCGGAGATGAGGCTGCTCCCCATTTCCGACCTCTACAGCGCTTTCACCACAGCAATCGGTGAGATAGCAGCCAGGTTCGGGAAGGAGGTCGAGCTCGTCCTCGAGGGGTCCGACGTCATGCTCGACAGGAGGATAATCGACCATCTCAGGGAGCCCATGATTCACCTTCTCAGAAACGCCGTCGACCATGGGATCGAGGCGCCAGAAGAGAGGTTGAAACTGGGCAAGAACAGGAAGGGCAGGATAGTTATCAGGGCTTTCGACGAGGGAAAGCGCATAAGGATCGAAGTAGAAGATGACGGCAGGGGGATAGACCTGGAAAAAGTTCGCAGCAAAGCCGTTGAGAAGGGCATCGTATCGGAAAAGGAGTCAAAGGAGCTCAGCGATTCCAGGGTCCTCGAGTTCATTTTCAGGCAGGGTTTCAGCACGAAGGATGAGATAACCGAGATCTCGGGCCGTGGATTCGGCATGGACATCGTGAGGGCCAAACTGGAGGAGATAGGCGGAAGTGTGGAGGTGGAGACAACGCCCGGGCGGGGGACCAAATTCAGCCTCTACGTGCCGTTGACCCTGGCGACCCAGAGGATCATTCTGTTCAGGCTCGAGGGAGATCATTTCGGGGCACCGAGCACGAGCCTTTCCAGGATCTATGCCTTTGATAGGGAAAGGATTCATTTTATTGAGGGGAAGCCTTTCTTCGACATCGATGAGAGGCGGGTTCCCCTTTACAACCTGAGGGCAGCCTTTGGGTCCGATCGGGCCGTGAGCGGGAGGATACTCCTCAACAGAAATCACGACGCGGCTTTTCTGGTCGATGAAGTTATAACAGAGATGGAGACAGTCGTCAGGAAGTTCAAGAATTTCCTGGGGCAGGTAAGGGGTGTGGTTGGATACACTTTTTACGCGGGAAGGGTTGCTGTGCTGTTGAACCTCGAGAAGGTGAAGGCAGAGAGCCTCGCCAGACTGGCCGTGGAGGATGAAGGACACGCGGGAGGAATGCCCGTGGAGGCCGGCTTTTCCGAGGCGAAGGCCGGGAAGGAACCACACAAAGAGACGACGGGAAAGATCCTGGTTGTCGAGGATTCTGCCATTTCCAGGGAATTTATCACGCGCATCGTGAGCGACCTGGGCCACGAGGTTCTCGCCGCGGTGAACGGAAGGGAGGCCCTGGAGATTTTAAAATCCGGGGATGTGGACCTCGTCATTACCGACATCCAGATGCCAGAGATGGATGGACTTGCGCTGACCAGAGAGATCCGAGGCGACCCGGGGCTCAGGGAAATACCTATAATCATCGTGACGTCCCGCGGTAAAGAGGAAGAGATGCGAGAAGGTCTTGATGCGGGAGCGGATGCATGTCTCGTCAAGGGCAGATTTACGCCCGAAGAGCTCAAGGAGAAGGTGAGATGGCTTCTGGGATAAAAAGTTCTCGCCCCGTGAGGGTTCTGATCGTGGACGATTCGCCGACAGTTCGGTTCATCGTCAGAAAGATCCTCTCAAAGGACCCAGCCATAGAAGTCGTTGGAGAGGCGAGGGGGGGGAGAGAAGCTGTGGAGCTCGTGCGTAAATTGCGGCCCGATGTCATGACGCTCGACCTCAGGATGCCCGATCTCGATGGTCTTGAGGTGACGGAGATAGTGATGGCGGAGGAACCAACCCCCATACTCATTCTGACATCGGCAATAGATAGGGACGAGAAATACACGACTTTCGAGGCCATATCGAGGGGCGCTCTGGACGTGATGGAGAAACCCGGTCCCAACAACGGAAGCGATTGGTCCGATTCCGAGAGGACCCTCATAGAAAAGGTCAAGTTACTGTCGACGATACGCGTTGTGCCCCACGTCAGGGCCAGGATACACGGGAGCGAGCAGGTCAGGATTAAAACCGCAGTCATCTATGATTTTGTGGCCATAGGCGCATCCACAGGGGGGCCGAAACTGCTGAGAACCCTGTTTGAATCGTTGCCCTCCGATTTTTCGCTGGGTATAGCGCTTGTTCAACACATCACGAGGGGCTTTGAGGAGAGTTTTGCCGAATGGCTCAGCAGGATCACTCCCTTCGAGGCGAGAATCGCGCGTGACAACGACGTGATCCAGCCGGGAAGGATATTGATCGCGCCCCCCGGTTTCCACCTGATAGTGAAGAATTCGGAAAGAGTTGGTCTTTCGGATGCGAAGCCGCTTAACGGGCAGAAACCTTCGGCCGATTTCCTGTTCATGTCGACATCTGAGGTATTCGGCAGAAGGGCCATCGGGATAATCCTCTCCGGCATGGGCAGGGACGGCGCAAAGGGGCTGAAGATGTTGAAAGGAGCTGGAGGAAAGACCATGGCACTCCGCGAAGAGGAGTGTGCGGTCTTCGGGATGCCCAAGGCGGCCTTCGACGAGGGAGCGGTTGATGGCTTTTCTTCGCTCTCGGAGATAATTCAAAACCTGGTGAGAGCCCATGAAAACAAGAAAAGAAGCTTTAAGTAAAATAAAGGAAACGCTACAGGAGATCACAGGACATAAGATCGAGGGGGTCCACTGGAGGATTCTGCAGAGGGCGATAGAGGAAAGGAAGAATCAGAAGGGATACGATTCCATTCAGAGCTATGCGAAGAGGCTCAACAAGGACGAGATCGAGTGGCTCCTCGAGAGGTTGCTCGTGAAGGAGACTTACTTTTTCAGGGAGAGGCCTCATTTTGAAATACTGAAATATAACGTACTCCCCGAGATTAGACGCGGCGACCTTCCGGGTGCCATCTGGAGTGCCGGGTGTTCGACGGGTGAGGAGGCCTATTCGATCGCCTTCGTCGTTGCCGGAGCTCCAGGAATCAGGATCTACGGGACGGACATCAGCAAGAGGGCCATTGAGATGGCAAAAGAGGGGCTCTACCGCAGGGATTCCCTTCGCCTGCTGAACCCCGATGAGATCTCGAGGTATTTCATAAAGGAGGGCGAATATTTCAGGGTCAAAGAGCATTTCCGGAAGATGGTGCATTTTGAGGTGTTCAATCTGCTCGAGGTGCCTGTCGGGTTCGAACGAAATGGGCCCTTTGGGGCCATTTTCCTCAGGAACGTCCTGATGTACTTCTCGCCGGAGGCCAGGGAGAGGGTTCTGGACAAGGTCCTATCTCTCCTCGCCCCCGGAGGATATCTCTTCCTGAGCGTGACAGAAACGGTGGGATTTTTGAGCAACAGGCTCGAGCTCGTCATAGACAGGGATACGGTGTATTTCAGGAAGTCTCTGGTCGAGGAGAAAGTCGAAAGGAAGGAACCGCTCATGGTGACTTCTTCGGAGCTTTCTCTGAAAGCCGATAGAAGGGGCAGGTCTCTTTTCTCGTACGAGGAACTCGTGGAAAAGCTCACCGAGGGCGAGCTGGAGGAGCTGGAGGAGGAATTGACCGACTACATCGAAAAGGACCCATTTCAGCCCGAGCTCCACTTCATACAGAGCCTGGTGCTGGAAGAGCTCGGGGACTACAGGGGTGCGCTGCTTTCGCTGAGGAGATGTCTCTATTTGGATCCCAATTTTGCTTTGGGATACTGGCAGAGGGGAAGGATCTACGAGATCCTCGGGGACAAGCTGAGAGCCCTGAGCGAGTATAGAAAGGCCGAAAAACTTCTGGATGAGTCGGATACCGTTCTTTACAGGTTGACCTGGTTCAACCCATACTATATAAAGGCTTTTTTAAGGAGAAAACTCGAAGAATTACAGGAGGCACAACCGGTTCATCATGGCTGAGATAGTTGTAGTAGACGATTCGCAGCTCATAAGGAAGATGGTGAGAAAGCTCCTCGAGCGGGAGGGCCATAACGTCCACGAGGCGTCCAATGGCGAAGAGGGGCTTAGGCTAATAGACAGAACGGGCCCGGACCTGATAATTCTCGACCTCGAGATGCCCGACATGAACGGCCTGGACGTTCTGAAAAGGATCAAAAGCGAGGACAGCTTTCACAAGAACACGCCCGTTCTGGTTCTTACTTCCGATAACGATCCCAGGAAAATAGTGGAGCTCCTCAACGCCAACGCCAGCGACTACGTCGAGAAGGGAACCCCCGAGGAGGTCCTGCTCGCTCGTGTCAGGGTTCAGCTCAGGATCAAAGAGCTCCTCGACGAACTCGACGAGAAGAACAAGAAACTCCAGAGAATGGCGGAAACCGACGAGCTGACAGGGCTCTACAATCGGCGTTATGTGATGAGGAGGCTCGAGGAGGAGATATCGGAGGCATACAGGCACCGTCACCCCGTGGCGCTCACTATTTTCGATGTGGATCACTTCAAGCGCGTAAACGACACCTACGGCCATACTTTTGGAGATTTCGCCCTGAAGGAGATAGCGAAGATAATAAAGGGATCAGTAAGGCTGGAGGACGTAGTGGCGCGCTATGGCGGCGAGGAATTTCTGGTGCTATCCCCTAGCACCGACAAGAAGGGCGCTTACAGGCTGGCCGAGAGGATAAGGGGACTGATCGCTGCTCATCTCTTCAAAAACAGGACGGCTGAGACCAGAATAACGGTAAGCGCGGGAGTGGCGTCCTATCCTGAGGACGAAGCCTTCTTCCCCGACGACCTCCTCAAGACTGCCGACAGGAGGCTCTACATAGCCAAGGAGCGGGGAAGAAACCGCGTGGTCTGGGAGGGATAAAAGCCGGCTTCTCACCATCTGGCAAGCAGACTGTCGCTCATGGAGTCATTCTGCCCGGGCAAGCTCTGCGCCCCCACGACGAAGTGGGGTAGTTTTATTGCTTGGTTTATTGGGGTCGGGTCGTGCACCTTGCACGACCCGACCCCAAGTAATTTATTGAAAGCCAATGAGTTACAGCACACCCCCGCGTGCGTGACGCACGCCCTCTCTTTCCGTTGTGGGACAATGGATTGGTGGTGTGCCTTTAATCCTCCGTATCCATTGTGGCAGAGGCGATTTGACAGTTTTACCCCTCTTGGAGGTGGTCGAAAAAAATTTGCGCACAGTTAAATATTTTCCAAAAATTTGGAGCTCAAGAAGTTCTGAGGGGTCGGGTCGTGCACCTTGCACGACCCGACCCCTCAGGGTTGTCGGGGGCAGCCCGGTGCCCATCGGCAGGTTGACAGCCCCCATCCTCCCAAAATATAATTGAGTTCAATGCTTTTCAGACGCAAAAAGAAAGAAATTCAGGCTGAGAAAAAAGACCTTCCCGACGGCCTGTGGTTGAAGTGTAAAAACTGCGGGGAGATCCTCTATAAAACCCAGCTCGAGAAAAACCTGTGGGTATGCCCTAAATGCGGATATCACATGCGCATCACGTCGAGGGACTACATGTCCATCCTTCTCGACGACGGCAAGTTCGAAGAGGAGATAGCGCCCGGCTTGCGGTCCGGCGATCCCCTCGAGTTTCCGAATTACAAGGAGAAGCTCGAAACCTACAGGAAGAAGACGGGACTCGATGATGCGGCTCTGGCCGGGGTGGGGTACCTCGACGGCAAAAAGATCGTTCTTTTTCTCACCGACTTTAATTTCATGGGAGGCAGCATGGGATCAGCCGTGGGCGAGAAGTTCTACCGTGCAGCTCAGAAGGCCATCGAGCTCCGGGTGCCCCTCGTGGCGCTCACGGCTTCCGGCGGAGGAGCAAGGATGCACGAGGGCATAATATCCCTGATGCAGATGGTCAAGACCTCTCTTGCCTGCGCTGAGCTCGACGAGGCGAGGATCCCTTACATCAACGTGCTCACAGATCCCACGATGGCGGGCGTCATGGCCTCCTTCGCCTCTCTGGGCGACGTGATAATCGCGGAGCCCGGCGCTCTCCTCGGTTTCACAGGCCCCAGGGTCATCAAGCAGACGATAGGCGAGGAGCTGCCTCCGGGCTTTCAGCGGTCCGAGTTTTTGCTCGAGCACGGCATGGTGGATGGGGTTGTTCACAGGAAAGAGCTGAAGGCAACCCTGTCAAAAATACTGGACGTACTTAGGGTTCCCGAAAATGGCGAAGGTTGATTTAATTAAAGTCACGAAAATTTTTCAGAAAAAGGTAGTGGCCGTCAAAGATGTGACCTTCACCGTCGAGGACGGTGAGTTTGCCGTCATTCTCGGCCCGTCGGGCTGTGGAAAAACCACCATTCTCAGGCTCATAGCGGGTCTCGAAACCGTCACGAGCGGTGAGATTTACATAGGCGGAAAACTCGTCAACGATGTTGCCCCGAAGGACAGAGACATAGCGATGGTGTTTCAGAACTACGCCCTCTATCCCCACATGAGTGTTTTCGACAACATGGCCTTTGGCCTCAAGATGAGGAAAAGGCCCAAAGAGGAGATCAAGAAGAGGGTGCTCGAGGCCGCCGAGATCCTGGGAATATCTTCCCTGCTCGACAGGAAGCCGAAGGAGCTGTCGGGGGGACAGCGGCAGCGTGTGGCCCTTGGAAGGGCTATAGTTCGCCATCCCAAGGTGTTTCTGTTCGATGAGCCCCTTTCTAACCTCGACGCCAAGATGCGCGTTAAAATGAGGGCTGAGCTCGCCAAACTGCATAAAACGCTGAAAGCCACGTCGATCTATGTGACTCACGATCAGGTGGAAGCCATGACCCTCGGGGAGAAGATCATCCTCCTCAACGCCGGTGAGGTTCAGCAGATCGATGATCCTCTGAATCTCTATCATAGGCCCAGAAACAAGTTTGTGGCTGGCTTTATCGGATCGCCTCCCATGAATTTCTTCGAGGGAGAGCTCAAGGAGGAGGACGGCGGGCTCTATTTCGTCTGCGCGGCCTTTAAAGTAAAGATTCCCGATGACAAGGCGGCCAAGCTTCGGGAGAAGAATATCGGGTCAAAGAATGTTTATCTCGGCATAAGGCCCGAGGATATACACGAGGAGAAAAGGAAGAGAGAGGGCACAGTTTGCCCGCTCAAGGCAAGAGTGGATTTCACAGAGACGCTGGGCAACGAGATCCTTGTCTATTACACTGCCGGCGATTTCAGTTTCATTTCCAGGATCCCGCCCTATGAGCCTCCTGAAGAGGGCGATGAACTCACGGTCTGCTTCGACATATCAAAATGTCATCTATTCAGCAGGGAAACCGAGGAAAACCTGTCCCTGTGACCGTTGTCAGGAGAACCTGGAGTTTTTTTAAAGAGGTTTTCTCCAAATTTGCCAGGGATAGCTGCACCATAAAGGCCCAGAGCCTCTCTTATATTACGGTTCTGTCCCTTGTGCCTCTTTCTGCCCTTTCCTTCAGCATTTTTTCCCAGTTCAGCGTTTTTCAATCCCTTGAGAACAAGGTCAAGGA
>JAGGUL010000113.1 GCA_021158525.1 Candidatus Hydrothermota bacterium
ACATGAGGCCGGCCAAAGCCTACCCGGGCAACCCGCTCAATTACAGGGACGACATAGACCTGGTGATCTTCAGGGAGAACACCGAGGGAATGTACGCCGGCGTGGAATTCTATCCCCTCCCCGACGAGGTGAGGGAGGTGCTCCTCAAGCACCATCCCAAGATGGCCAGGTTCAAGGATGTGCCTGCCGATGAGATAGCCATCTCCACCAGGATAATGACGAAGAAGGGCTGCGAGAGAATAGCAAAGGCCGCCTTCGAATACGCCCGTAAAACCGGAAGAAAATCGGTGACCGTCGTCGAGAAACCCAACG
The DNA here is from genome assembly GCA_021158525.1 of Candidatus Hydrothermota bacterium. Taxonomy (GTDB): domain Bacteria; phylum Hydrothermota; class Hydrothermia; order B15-G9; family DRBW01; genus DRBW01. The sequence goes on from JAGGUL010000113.1 coordinate 313, forward strand.
TTCTGAGGGAAACGGGCGGCCTTATGCTCAAGGTCACGAGGAGCCTGAATGAAAAATATCCGGAAATCGAGTACATGGAGGCGAACGTCGACGCCATGGCGATGTGGCTCGTGAAGAACCCCGAGAGGTACGACGTGCTCGTGGCCGAAAACCTCTTCGGCGACATAATCTCAGACCTTGCGGCGCAGCTCGTGGGCGGTCTGGGCTTCGCCTCGGCGGGCAATATAGGAGACAATTACGCCGTCTTCGAGCCCACCCACGGCTCAGCTCCCAAGTATGCCGGACAGTACAAGGTCAACCCGATGGCGATGCTGCTCGCCACCAAGATGATGCTGGAGTGGCTCGGTGAGAAGGAGATGGCCGACAACCTGGAAAAGGCCATCGCCGATGTCATAAAGGAAGGAAAGGTCAGGACCTACGACATGGGAGGCGACGCCTCCACGCTGGACGTCGCTCGCGCTGTGGCAGAACGGCTCTGACAGGCATTTAAAATGTTTGATGGGGGCGGCTCCTTCGGAGCCGCCCCCCTCTTTTTAGAGCAATCAAATGAAATGATCCTTAAAGGAAGCGACAAAACCCATTGTGATGAGTAAGGGTGACTCAGGATAAAGCTCAGAAACAAAATCGGATCCCAGCTGTCCCCCCAGGTTGTTGACAAAATGAGAAAGATGGTTTTAGAATTAGAAAAGGGCGCTGGAGAACGGAGAAAGGGGGTATAAGCTATGTGGCAAAACTGGATAAACTTCATCATCGGGATAATTATTTTTATCGCAGCGCTTGCCAAGGTTGAAGCGAACTGGATCTATTGGTTAGGTGGAATAATCGTAGCCATTCTTGCCCTCTGGGGCGGCCTTTCCAAGAAGTAGTTTGATTTCCTCCTCAGGGGGGAGATCGAAAATATCTCTAAATCTCTCCAGCGCCCTTTTTCTATGGGTAGAAAGGTGAGTTGTCTCCCTCTATTTCTGAACTTTTACGGTTTCACCTCGTGATGGCGAGTTTCAAGATGTGTGGCTTGTTTTCTCTCTCAAACTTCACCCTGATAAAATAGACTCCGCTCGGAAGGTCTGAGAGATCCAGCTCTTTATCCTCGAAATCGCCGCCCTGCGCCTGAAAGTCGAACTGAGCAACCCTCTCTCCGGCAAAGGTATACACTCCAACGTGGAGCCCCGAGGGGCTCGAAGCCCTGAAACGGAGCCAGCTCACGCCCGTACGGGTGGGATTCGGATAGAGATAGATCCTATTGACATTAAATTTGCCTTCGGTTGTTGGCGCGTTGCCGACAGGGGCCCAGAAGGAGTTATGTTGCGGGCCGTTTCCGAAGGAGATCCATTCCGCCCTCGTCGAATTTAGATCCCAGGCGGAGAGAAAGCCAGTGGAATCCCCGACGATCAACTCGATGTCCCCATCGCCGTCCAAGTCGCTGAAGGAAGGAGGGTATTGAGCGCCTCCCGGGAAGTTCTTTTCAAATTCAACCCTGTGCCCCTCGCCGTCGAAAGCGAGAACGCCTCTTCTGCTCACCGAAAGGACGACCTCAACCTGTCCGTCGCCGTCGACATCACCCAGCACTGGCGATGAGACGAGGACCGTATCGGGAGCCAGCTCTATCGGATAGCCCGAGAGAAGCGATCCTGTGTGGTTAAATCCATAAAGATAACTCGCGGAGACGAAAAAGGCCTCGCCATATCCGTCGCCGTCAATATCGCCGATCGCAGCTGAGGAGACGGCGCCTTTCCTCGTCCTTCTTGTCCATTTCTCAATGCCGTTCAGGTCGTAGCAGGTAAAAAAGCCATCGGATCGCGGAACAAGGGCCTCTATCGATCCATCCCTGTCGATGTCGCCAACGGCTGGCGATCCGGTCGACTCAATCACATAGGGCTCTCCGACCGTCGTCAACACTTCGCCCGACGGAGAAATAACAAAGAGCCTCCCGTCGGCTGAGAGATAGAAGATCAGCGAATCAGCCCAGGCCGGCGTGGTCCTGCCCGGTGCACCGGCCATGACCTCGAAATATTCCGTGCCGTCGCTCCGAACGACGTGTAACTTCTGGTCTTCACAGGGAACCAGTATCTCCTTGAGTCCATCGCCATCTATGTCGGCCGCAGACAGAGCGGCCCTGATCTGATCGGGCATCGACAGAGGGAACCCCGGAAAAGCGGTTAATTCAACGGAATCCGGCGAGTAAAACTTTATACTCCATGCGTAGAGCCTTCCCTCGGTGCTGCCGGTAAGAAGCTCAAGGGTGTCGTCGGAGTTGAGGTCGACGACCAGCGGCCCGCCGAGGAAAAGCCCCCTGTTGCGGATCGTATCGCCGAAGAGGCATCTCCCATCAGGACCAATAATGTGAACCTCCATCAGGGTATCGACAGCTATGGTATCCTCCTCGCCCGTCTGGTAATCGAACCTCACGGTATCCACGATGACGTTCTCGAGAACAGCGATTCCTCCCTCAAAGGGCTGCGCGAAAAGAGCAGCGGGTTCGTGAGTTATATCGAACTCGAAGGTACCGTATTCGATCTTCACGTAGGAATATCCCAGTCTCTGGGGAAAACCCGCCTGAACTTGCTCCCTCTTCACCTTAAAGGTCATGAGTGTCCCCGGAGCCGAGATCTCGAAAAAGGTAAGCCCCGTCTCGCCGCCGTAATTGTCCCTGGTGGAAGGCATCGTCGTGTCACAGGCGAGCGTGTTGTTCCCCTCGAAATAAGCATCATAGGGACAGCCGAACCATGCATAGAGATAGGGGCTGAAATCGGTCCACCTCTCGAGGTCCTGAACGTGATCGGCCTCGAGTAGGTCCACAGCCATAGGCCTCACAGCGTTACACGTGTTATAGCTATAATTGTTCCAGAGGATATCCTCGTCCACGTGCCAGATGAGAAGTCCTTTGCCCGGCAGGAGGTAATCGTTTTCCCCGTAGAAGTGAACGAAAATGCCGTCTTTCCATTCCCCGTAGATATAGACAGTGTCGGTATCGCAAAGAACTGAATCGTTCTGAGGCAAATTGTCCAGCTTGTTTTCCACAAGAAAATATTCGTGGCCGTTGATCGGCACCTTGTAGAACCTCGGCGCGCTATATGGATCCTCGAGAAAACGGAGAAGGCTGTCGGTCAGTATGGAGGCAGGCTTAACCGTAAGGGACTCGGGAGAAGGGCCCGGTTCGAGTGTCGCCAGTATGTTCTCGTTGAGAAAACCCGCGTGTTCTCCCCATATGTACCTGAGATTCCAGTCTATCCAGGTACGCTCCCAAGCATTGGGCAGGGGCGGTATAAGTCCTTCCGGAATTGACCCGGGAATTCCCACATAGGGGCCTGTCGCCATAATTCCCCAGGCGCCGATTCCTGCGCCGTGTCCGTAAGTGTCGTAGAGATCGGGGAAGTAAAAGAGATTGTGCATGTTCTCGTGGAAAAGAACCCCCTGCAACCGCGATTCCACCCCATCCTGACTCATCTCCTCCGGCATGACCGAGGCCCCCCAGAGGGTATCGGTCCCGTCGTTGGCGAGAACATAGGGATAACCGAGGTAGTACATGAAGTTCCCTGGCATCACGGTGACAGCGGCGATGTCGTAAGGCGTATCGTTCATGATGTCGGTCTGCCAGGCCGATCCAGCGTGGAACACAACATATCTGTCGAGAACGCCCTCTTGGGGATCCCTGATGCCATTGCCATCGAGATCGTCAAAATCTATCGTGGAATCCTCATCGGCGGCCTTAAAGGCGTCCCGAACGAGATAGACGAGCCCATAATCATAATTATCGGGATCGCCGTAATATACCATGGGATGAGGAAGCTGATAGGACAGGGTATCATCGTCGGGCTTGACCACCCACTCGATCCTGACCTTCCCGAAGGTGGCCACTTTTATGTAATTCGAATAGGCCTCCATGAGATGTTCGAAGTACTTTTTGTCGTGAGGAGGATCGTAGTACATGTTGTACACGCTGTCCCTGCATGAGGTCGTGTCGAACATTGGCTCTCCGTTGGACGTTAGCCTCATCTTTCCGTTCCCAGTGGTCCTGGGATCGTCCGGATCTTCCTCGACAAACTCCACTCTGATGGCCAGGATCCTGATAACTATGGTATCGTTCTGCATTATTCTCGCGTTGTCCCCTACCTCTCTCAGGGTGGGAATATCCAGCGGGTTATAAAGGCGCCAGTATGGTAACATCCGCCTTTTCACTTCCAGGCTTTTCTCCACAACTTTTCTTTTCCAAAGCGCATCGTCTGGCCCCCGATTGGGCCTCCTTATGGGAACCTTCACGGCCAGAAGCGGCACTCCTATAAACAGCAGAAAAAAGATTTTCCAGGACTTCATCTAAGAGACCTCCTTATTTTCTTATGGGGAAGGACAGAATTTGACATCTTCACCATTATCGGACCGCCATCGCCCCCTTCACGGATAAAAGGATATCAATCCACAAAATAATCACTTCCTTTCTCGAATTTCAAATTTTCATTATAAGGTCTACAAAAGGGGGCGTCAATCAGCGATCTTCTGTGTCTCCGAAAGGTTCCTTCCGAATATTGAGGAGAACCCTCCGTTGTCGGACCCCAGATTCAGACCGGGGATATTCGGGAAAAGGTTCCCCATTAAATCACAAAATCGTAGACGTCCCGAAAAAGTCTAATTTATCTTGAGCACTTTCCGCGTCAGAGAGCCATCTCCGCGCGATAAACGCAGGTAATAAACCCCCGAGGGAAGCTTCCCGATTTTTTCCCAATTAAAAACATGGAAGCCGGGTCCGAAGTATCCACGGGCAACCCTGTCCACAAGGGAACCCTTTGCATCAAACACCGAGAGCTCTATCTCGAGGGGCATATCCAGAGCGAGTCGGATCTGTATGGGTCCTCGCCTGACAATGGACTTTGTGACGGTCATCTGCTCGTCAGAAAGAGCTCCTTGTCCTTCATTCACTTCGACGAAAAAGAGCCTCGATATTATCCAGCTCACCAGCGTCTCCGGGGGCACGGTCCCGGCCCTGTATCCGCCGAGCTGGCCCGTGGAGGCAAAGGTCCTCCATGTGCCCTGAGAATAAGCAACGCCCGTGTAATAGTATTGATCTGCATCCTGAAGAACATCGTATGCCTCTCCACCGTAAGCCGGTGTGGGATCGGCCTCGATGTGATCTATCCAGTCATTCCCGCCCTCATAATCCCAGCTCTGCCCCACAAGCTGAGGGATCAGCGGATTCTCAAGCCCCCTTACGGGCCCCAGATCGCTGGTCCCGTCATCCTGAGCCACGGTCCCCATATATTCGTTTATCTTCTGCCAGCCGCCGTGGCCAGGGTCCCAGAAAAAAACATCACCTCCCTCCACATAGAGATTCCCGCCGGAGCTCAGATAGCTCTCGAGCTTAGAACCCTGGGAGGGGCTTATCATGCTGGTATTTGGCGAAACGCCGAGAAGGACCCACACTGTCCTGTAATCCACCAGGTTCCAGAAATAAGTCGTGTCCCTGGTGTAGGTCCCTGTATACCCCAGACCCTCAAGGGTCGCGTTCAGCCATGGACCCGTGACCGTATCGGGGTCCACGTCGATGATAAGGTAATCCATCTCACCTTCTGAGGCTTGAAAGCCCGTAGCAGTTCCAGCAGCCACGAGGAGTAGAAAAATCATCCCCGCCAAACTGAGCTTTGTCATCACCCTGAACCTCCTATTTCTCATCTGCCTTATAGTAAATACCCATTTGAAATTCCTGTCAAGGAATCAGTAAGCCCCTTCCTTTTTGAGGACCGATCCCAGCGTCTTGAGAAGAATCGTGACATCGAGCCATAGAGACCAGTTCCTCACGTAATACTCGTCGAGAAGTAGTCTGTCCTTGAAAGAGAGCTCGTTCCTACCTGAGACCTGCCAGAGCCCTGTCAACCCGGGCCTTGCCGCTATCACGAGATCATAAGAGCTCCCCATGTGCTCGATCTCTCTCGGGAGATAGGGCCTCGGACCGACGAGGCTCATGTCCCCCTTGAGGACGTTAAAGAGCTGGGGAAGCTCATCTATGCTGTATTTCCTGAGAAATCCCCCGATCCCGGTGAGCCGCGGATCCGGGAAGGACCTCAGTTTCATGAAATTCTCCCATTCCTCCCGTGCCCGGGGATTCTCGTCGAGAAAGCGCCGCAGCCTTTCCTCGGCATCCAGATACATCGTCCTGAACTTGAAACACTTGAAAGGAACTCCTCCTTTTCCTATTCTGTCGTGAACGAAAAAAACGGGCCCCTTCGAGTCAAGCTTTATCAGGAGGGCCACGAGTCCCATAAAGGGCGCGAGTATCAGAAGAGCAATGACCGAGAAAAGTACGTCGAGCGTCCTCTTCAAAGCCCTGTTCCAGGGATTAAAGAGGTTGTTCTTGAACTTGAGTATGACGAGGCTGTTCAGGTTTTCGACCTCAAGGCCCTGAGTCCTCAGCCCGAGAAAATCAGGGAGGACGAACACGTCCTGAGTATACCTCTCGGTAAGAGCCAGTATCTCCGAGAGTTTCTCCTTGTCTATGTCGGGATTGGCTATGAGGACGCCATCGACCCTGCTCCTCCTCAAAATCTCCGGAATGCTCCCGAAATCGCCTATGACGGGAGCTCCCTCCAGGGTACTTCCCCTCTCCAGGCTTTCATCCACAACGCCGACAACCCTGTATCCCAGCGATCTCGTCTTGTTCAGGCTCCTTATGATGAGCCTGCCTTCTCTTCCCCCGCCCACCACGATTATCCTTCTGTCCCATATTCCCGTCCTGTAAAGAAGGGCTTTGACTCCGCTTCTTATAAGGGGGAAAAGTACAAAACTCACGACAAGGGCTATGAGTATGACGAGCCTCGAGATCAGATAGACCTTCAGGGCGAATATCGAGATCACCACGATCCCGGTTGAGATGAGGCTGCCCCTCCAGAGCCTGATGGTCTCGTCGCTCAGGGGCATCCGCCTCGTATAAAGACCCTCATAGGCGAAAACAAGGGGCCAGATGAAAAACAGGTAATAATACTTCAGGTAGAAGGAAAAGGGCACGTCCCTGAAGGGCACCCTGAGGAGTGGACCCAGGATATCCATACGGATGAAATAAGCGATATAGAAGGAAAGGAGCACTATTCCCACGTCGGTGATGAAGAGGACCGCCGTGAAGATGAATTTTCCGGGAAGCTCCTGCCTCAATTTAAACCCTCCATTTCCAGTAGGGCTCACTGGTGAAGAGCCCCAGAAAATCTTTCAGAGCGAGGGATAGAAGATAGAAAGAGAGTCCCAGGTCGAGGATCACCCTTCCCGCCAGGGAAAGCTTCTGGTGCTTAGAAATGAACCTCCTGGCAGAACGGGCTTTTTCCCATTCAGTGCGAAACCGCAGTTTTTTTCTGCTCATCCCGTGATAGTGAATGACCTTCGCTCCCCTGTGAAGGTAGACCTTCCAGCCGGCATCCCAGAGCCTTTTGCAGAAATCGAGGTCCTCGCCGAAGAAGAAAAATCCTTCGTCGAGCAGTCCAACTCCCTCCAGGGCCTCTCTTCTGAGGAACATAAAGGTGCCCAGTATGGACTCCACCTCCATAGGCGACTCATCATCGGCCACTATGTTCTTGTAGAGAAATTCGGAGCTGAGGGGATTTCGGGGGAATAGCTTCGTCAGGAAGGACCTCCTCCCGGAGAGAAGGTATTTCAGCCTGGGAAACCTCCTAGCCGAGTCCTGGGGCGTGAAGTCCGGATACAGGAGCTGGGGAGAAACTGCACCGGCCTCGGGGTTTTTCTCCATGAAGTCGACCAGCCTGTCAACGGTATCGGCAAAAAGCACCGTATCGGGATTTACGAGGGCGATGTAATCTCCCCTCGCCATCCTTAGCCCCTGATTCACAGCTCCTGCAAAGCCCCTGTTTCTCCTGTTTCGAATGAGCTTGACCCGCCTGAACCTGTCGAGAATCGACGTATCCTCACGGGAGGCATTGTCGATAATGATTATTTCATCCCCCTCCTCCAGGCGCAACGATTGCAGTGAGCATAGAAGCAGCTGCGTGGAATTATAGTTCACGTATATGAAGGAAACAGAAGGCCTTTTTCCCACGATTTTATAATTTACCTGATTGGGCTTCCACAGTCAACACCACAGGGCGCCTTTGTGCAAATTCATATCTCTTTCAGCGTGGTTACCCCCCCGATTATGGCTCCCAGGTAAAAAGTGAAGAACCTCCACAGGACGATAAAAACCCCCAGGATGTGCTTGGGACAGATCAGGGAGTAAAGGGCGGCTCCCCCCGCCTCGGCGATCCCCCCGGCCCCCGGAGTGGGTATAAAGAGGAGGAGGGCCATCAAAATGACCTGCGCCATCATTGCCTTCAGCACATTGGGAGAAAGCCCGAGCCCGTAGAGAAGAGCTGGAACAAGCCCCACGTAAAAGAGCAGGGAGAAAATGGAAATCAGCGCAGCCAGAAGAAGGTGCTTGAGGTTGTGGTTCTTGAGAAACAGGCCGAGGCCGATCCTGAATTCCTCCAGTTCCACGATCAAAAAATCGAGAAGCCGCCTTATGTTCCCGTGACTCCTGTCCCTGATCTTCTCGAGAAATTTCTCGGTGACGGCCGGCTTGAGGAGGGACAGCCCTATGATCAGAATCCCTATGAAGAGAATTATGAAAAAGTACCTGACCAGAAATCTCATTACGAAGCTGTCCGAAAAAGAAAAAAATGTCAGGCCGAATATCGGAGCGAGGATGTAAATGGGGGCATAGATCAATATGCCCCTGAATGCCAGAAAAGCCATAGCCTTTCCCGGATTGATGCCTTCCCTGTTTAAAAGGTAAAGCTGTACCGGAAATCCCCCCGTCTGGAAGGGAGTGACTGCGGCCAGGAAATTGCCCGTCAGGATCACCTCGATGGCCTTTCTAAGGCTGATCTCCTTGTCCCCGGCCCTTGTCAGGATCTTGAACCTGAGTCCATCCAGAAGGGTGTAAATAACCCACATTGCGGACAACAAAAAAAGACCCATGGGCCTTATCTTCCCAAGGGCCACCCAAGTTTTTCTCTCCACAGTGAGGAGCAATATTATCAGGGAAACGCCGGCCGAAATCCCGACCGATATCTTAATTCCGCGCTTGAGTTTCCTTCTAAACGATTCCTCCATGGATATGGATTTTAAACCCGCCTCATTGTGCCGTTCAAGTTAATCGGAAATGAAATTAGAAGATGGTCGCTTTAAAATTAGCTCAGATACAAGGAGGAGCGATGTCGATAATCGCGATTCTGTCTATATTATGTTTGACTTCAGGGGCAGAAAGTCTTCCCCCTTCACGGCCCCATATCCAGCGTATGACGCGCCGGGAGCTGTCCTCCATCGCGGCCGGAATACCCGACCGAGCCCCAAAAGGCTCCTCTTTTCGACGTGTCGTGACAGAAGGAGGCTGGGAATTTATAGGCCCCATGCCCATCGTCGACGAAGGCTGGTCCGGATACGCGCCGGCCTCCGGGAGGGTAACTGCAATTGCGGTAAACCCGGACAACCCCAACGTAGTTTACATCGGCGGAGCTCAGGGAGGCATATGGAAAACCTACGACGGCGGTGAAAACTGGATACCGCTGACCGATCACCTCTCTTCTCTGGCCACAGGAGCCATAGTCCTCGTGCCCGGCAACCCGGACGTGATCCTCTACGGCACCGGCGAGCAGCATTTCTGCGGCGATTGCTTCTACGGCGATGGACTCTTCGTCTCCTATGACGGAGGTGCCACCTGGAGCAAACTCGGAACGAAGGAGGAAGTGGGAAATTACATCGCCCGGATCGTCGTTAACCCCGAGAATCCCGACATTTTCTACGTGGCGAGCGATCTGGGGATCGTGAGGACGACGGATTTCGGAAACACATACGAAACAATTATATCGGGCTACTGGTGTACAGATCTGGTCATGCGGTCCGACAGCCCATCGGTCCTGATCGCAGCCCTCAGCGGATACGGCCTGCTCAGGACGTCCGATGGCGGGGATAGCTGGCAGAATCTGACTGCCGGACTGCCGACATCGGGCTTCGGGCGCATCAACCTGGCCATCTCTCAAAGCAACCCCGATGTAGCCTATGCCAGTTTCGTATCCTCGGCGGATTACAGCCTCCTCGGAATGTACAGGACCGACGACGGAGGCGACAGCTGGTCATATCTCTCCAACACTCCCAATTACCTGGGCTCTCAGGGCTTTTATGACAACTGTCTCTATGTCGATCCCTCGGATCCATATACGATATACGCCGGCGGAGTCTGGCCTTACGACGAGAACACGGCGGGATTGATAAAATCCACCGACGGCGGTGTAACCTGGACAGACATAACCATAGGACAGGGGGGCGGCCAGCTCCACCCCGATCAGCATGCCCTTTTCGTGACCCAGGATGGAACCATCTGGGTGGGAAATGACGGGGGCGTGTGGAAATCGACCAACGGAGGCTATTCCTGGATCGATCTGAACAACACACTGGGCGTCACCCAGTTTTACACTGTCGCCCTCCACCCCGTGGATTCGACCTTCCTTCTCGGCGGAACCCAGGACAACGGGACGGTCTATTATTCCGGCGATATAGGCTGGCACCAGCAGAACGCCGGCGATGGGGGCCCTTCCGCCATCGAGTGGGACAGCCCTCAAATATTCTACACGAGCTATGTGCTTTTAAATCCTCTCTACAAGTGGATCAACGGCAATTTCGCCGGGAACGTCACCGGCCCCTGGGACTACGACAGGGTAAGCTGGTGCAATGCACCGCTTCTGACCGATCCAAATCAGCCCAACACCCTGCTTGCGGGGACCCACAGGGTCTGGAAGACATCGAACAGCGGCTCATCGTGGGTTCCCCTCAGCGGAGATCTCACCCGCGGCAACGGCCATCTCAGAGCAATAGCCATGGCGAGCGGATATCCAGATCTGATCTTTACGGCGAGCTCCGACGGAAAGGTCTACAAGACAACCGACGGCGGAAACACATGGATCTCCGTGGACAGCAACGCCTTTTTCTCCAAGACGATAACCGATCTGTGGATCAACCCACAGGATACAAGTGAGATATTTTTGTCGGTGGACAGGTCCTTCGGCGACCGCGTATTCAGGTCGACCGATGGAGGGGGACACTGGACTCCCCTGACCGACTCGCTGGAAAACGGCTTGAGAGGGCTTTCCCTGGCCGTGGACTTCCGATGGGAACCGCCTGCCCTCTGGCTCGGCACCGATTACGGCGTTTATCGCAGCTCCGACCTTGGCCTGACCTGGACCAAAGACCCTTCTCTGCCGAATGTCGCCGTCTATGATCTCGGGCTGGACACCTATCACAACGTCATCATCGCGGCCACCCACGGCCGTGGCATGTGGAGAAAATCGATTCAGGTCGGCATCGCCGAGGGCAGTAACGGGCTGAAAGGGGATAAAAAGGCCCTTCTGATCGAGTTTTCACCTGAGAGAAAAGGCATCCTGCTGAAGGCCGAGGAATTTGTCGGACACCCGGCAGAGATAACCCTTTATGCTGAAAACGGGAAAATGGTCAAAAGCCTCTCGGTGCCGGGGCTTCCCGATGAATTGTTCATCTCAACGGCCGGATTGAAGAGGGGAATCTACTTCGTCAGACTCAGCGCAAAGGGACGAAGCCTTTCGGCCAAATTGGCCGTTTTTAACTGAAGATGTGCTCGGCCCTCTTCCTCCTTCTCCTGATCGGCGGAACGGTGGAATTCAGGGGAGGAAGGATGTCCTACGATCCCAAGAAAGAGGAGGTATTCCTCACAGACTCGGCCGAGATAAGGACCGGCAGGGTTACCCTGATCGCAGACAGCATGATCTACAGAAAGAGGGAAAAGGAGCTCCTGGCCTACGGTTCTGCTCTGCTCATAATCGAGAACGACACACTGCAGGCCGAAAGCCTGCTCTATCACACGGAAACGGGAAAAGGCGTGGCTTTTCACGGCAGAACGCACACCGAAAAGGGCTACCTGACCGGGAAATACATATACCGCGTATCGGATGAAGTTCTCCTCGTCGAGGACGGCACCTTCACCACCTGCGATAAGGTGTCCCCTCATTATTGTTTCTATTCCCCGAGGATGAAGATCTTCAAGAACGAGGAGGCCGTCGTCTCCCCCATATTTCTGAAAATCCGGAAAATACCGATTCTCTGGGCCCCATTCTGGTTCTTTCCCCTGAAAAAGGGGAGGAAAAGCGGCTTCCTGACCCCGAGAATAGGCTACAACTCCTTCGACGGGAAATACCTCCGAAATGTCTCCTACTACCTGGTTTTGAGCAACTATGCCGATGTCACCTTGGGCCTAGACATAATCGAAAGGCGCGGCGTGAGGAGCTATTGGAATTTCGTCTATAAGAGGTACAGGAGTTTCTCCGGAGCTTTCACCTTCACCTTAGCCCAGGAATTCTCGCCCATAAGGCGCAGGTGGAGCCTCTTCGGGAGCCATTATCAGACTCTTCCCTGGGGGTTTACCCTGAGGGCAAGGTCGAACCTCCTGTCCGACGTCTCCTATATGGAGGATTATTCGGAGGAAAAAGAGGAGTGGATAAAGAGCTCCCTTCATTCCTTCATTTCACTCTCAAAACGTTGGTCATCGGGAACCTTTCTGGCCTCCGTCGATGAGGAGAGGGATGTCCGAGAAAACACCGTTAAGAGAACTCTGCCTGATGTTTCCTTCAAGCTATTTACCTTTTCACTGGGCCCCATTCGAATAGATGGCTCATCACGCTTTCTGAGAAAGGAGACAGAGGAAGAAGGGAGGTATTACCTGGACAACAGGGCATCCTTTAACTCGGAGTTCTCCCTGTTGAGATACCTCAAGCTGCGCCCCGAGCTCAATCTGCAGTCCACTCTGTTCGACAAAGACGCCCTCGGGAGGAAAAACATCCTGAGGAACGTTTACAGCACTTCCCTCTCATTCTCTACCGTCTTCTATGGCATGTCCCTCTTCGGGCTCGGCCCCTTCGAGCGGTTTCGGAGCACCATCAGGCCATCCATAAGCTTCAAGTATACCCCGGAAATAGACCAGGAAAACCTCATTCCTTTCGGAGAAATCTCCGCCGTTCCGCCCCAGAAAAGCGGAGTTCTCTCGCTGTCAACATCCATCGAGGGCAAAACTAGGAAGAACAAAAAGCTCACGCTTTTGACTGTCAATCTGAACGAGAGTTACAATTTCCTGAATAAAGACAGGCCCTTTTCATCCATCTCATGGAGCTCCAGGCTGCTGCCGGAGTTTCCATTGAGGAGCAGGATCTCCGGCGCTTATGACATCGAGGAGGGGAAATTTTACAACATAGACCTCGTGACCGAGGCGGAGCTGAAAATAAGCGTCGCCGAGGACACCTCGACCGGGAAAAAATCGGGCTGGCGGATCAGGCTCACCCACTCCATGAGCAGCCTCGAGACGGGCGAGGGCGAACAGAGGCTCAGGGGGTCCATCTCCGGACATCCCACGACGAACTGGAAGATGAGGATCTCCTTCAACTACGACCTGAAGAGGGGAGAGCTCATAGATGAGAGGATTGAGCTCGAGAGGGACCTCCACTGCTGGGCCTTCAACTTCAGGTGGTCCCGTTACGGGGACACATGGAACTACGACTTCAAACTCTGGATAAAGAAGCTCCCCGACGTAAAATTCAAACGGAGCCTCTTCGAGATCTTCCTGCCGGGGTGATCAGAGAAAATCGAGGGGATCGACATCCACGGTGATCCTGATATCCCCCCTGCGTGGCATCTCCATTTTTTTTAGCAGATTCTGGATCTCGAGGGGCCTGGATGATCGAAGCAGAAGCCTCCTCCTGAAATAGCCCCTGACTTTCTCCACCGGAGGAATAAGGGGGCCCTCGATATCCAGCGTCAGCCTGAGCTCATCTCGGATTTTCAGCATCTCACCGTGAAGCCGTGAGGCTATTTCCCCGGCTCTCCCGGCGTCTCTGGAGCGTATCTCCACAAAGGCGAGCCTGTAAAAAGGCGGATAGCGGAATTCCTTTCTGGATTCAAGCTCCCTCTCGTAAAAAGAGGGATAATCCCCCTTGACCGCGAAAACCACAGAGGGAGCTTCAGGAGAATAGGTCTGGATCAGGCACCTTCCGCCCTTTCTTATCCTGCCAGTGACCTGTGTCAGGATCTGGAAGGTCCTCTCCTCGGCCCTGAAGTCCGGCAATCCGAGCCCCACGTCTGCGTTGAGCACCCCAACCAGCTCCACCTCCGGGAAGTCGAATCCCTTGGTCACCATCTGTGTCCCTATCATGATCTTCTCTTTCCCCTTCAGGAACCTCCTGTAAAAGCGGTCCACTGCGCCCTTTCTGCGGGTGGTATCCAGGTCCATCCGCAGATAACTCTCTTCGGGGAAAAGCCTCCTCACCTCTTCCTCCACCCTCTCGGTTCCGAAGCCGAGAGGCTTTATCCTCTGAGAGCCACACCTCGGACAGAGGCTGGGGGCATCCTCCGTATGTCCGCAGAGATGACAGACGAGTTTTCTCTCCTTACGGTGGTAAACCAGGCTGACGCTACAATGGGGACATTTGGGGACATACCCGCAGTCAGGACAATGAAGTACGGGAGAAAATCCCCTCCTGTTCAGGAAGAGGATCACCTTGCCCCCCTTTCTTAACGTGCGTCTCATGGATTCGGCGAGCCTGATACTGATTATGGACGAGCTGCTCTCCTCCCTCATGTCAACCACGTCGACATCGGGCATCCTGTACCCCCTGATCCTCTTTTTGAGCTCGAGCAAGACGTACTTTCCCTTTCTCGCGTTGAAATAGCTCTCGAGGGAAGGGGTGGCACTTCCCAGAACCACGGGAATTCCCTCTATTTTCCCCCTCATTATCGCCACATCCCTGGCACTGTAAAAGGGTGCCGACTCGTGCTGCTTGTACGAGGGATCGTGTTCCTCATCCACAACTATTATCCCGGGATCCCGGACGGGCAGGAAAAGGGCGGAACGCGGGCCTATAACCACCCTCCTCTCCCCTCTCTTCAGCGCTTTCCACGCCCATAACCTCTCCTCGGGCGGAAAGGAACTGTGATAGAGGACAACGTTGTCCCCGAAGCGCTTTATGAAAACAGAGGCTATCTGTGGAGTAAGCCCTATCTCCGGGACGAGCACTATGGCTCCCCTGCCCCTGGCCAGCGCGCGCTCCACCAGCCACAGGTATAGGGCAGTCTTGCCCGATCCGGTAACACCGTGGAGGAGAAAGGGCCTGAACGCCCCCTTCTCGATAAACGGGATCACGCGGTTCATGGCTGCCCTCTGTTCCCGAGTGGGAACCTCCGGCAGGGAAAGGTCAACTCCGGGAATAGACGACAGCTCTTTCTCAGCACTTCTGCCCGCTCTCACCCTCACCTCGATTGCGCCGAGCCTCCTCAGGGCAGAAACCTGATCCCTGTAGTCCCGTCCAAGCTCCTTCTCGATCCCCCGGAGCGTGATCCACCTGCGTCCCCTTCTCCTCAGAAACTCGAGGAGTTCCCTCTGCCTGTCGCCCCTCAAAGGCCTCTCGGGATCCGACCGGAACCTGATCATGATCTTCTCCCCAGCGAGGGTTTTGGGCGGAAGAAAGGCCCTGAAGACATCTCCAAGGGGCGTCAGGTAATATTCCGACGTCCATCGGGCCAGCTCCAGAAGTTTCTCATCGACCGAGATCTCTGGATCGGGGATGCCGAAGATCGCCTTTATTCCTTCAACGCTCGGGTGCTCAGCCTGAAGGCCCACCACGACCCCTCTCTCCCTCTTGTTCCTGAGCGGAACCTCAACGAGGTGCCCCACAACGAGGTTTTCCCGGAGCTCAGGGGGAACCCCATATGTCAGGACCTCGGGAATCCCGGGAAGGGCCACATGTGCATAAACTTCGTAGTCCATATCAGAACCTGAGAGTGAGCTCAAGGCCGGCCGAAAAGGCTCCTTCTTTATCCCTTTCAGCGTAAAGGGAAACCCTCCGAGACAGCCTGTACCTCGCCTGAAAGACATCCTTCTCCACGGCCAGGATGTCGTGGGTGTAGCGCAGGTAGAAGTTGCGGGAAAGATAAAATCCCACAGTGAAACGCGGGTCCTCGCCGGTGAGCCCGGTGGTAACCTCCAGCTCCTGGATCCTAAGCCTTCTCCTCAATTCCTTCGATATGATACCCTCGGCCAGATTAAGGGCTCTCCTCTTTATCAACTCCACATCGGAAAGGGAAAGGGGAACCTCGTTAAAGGGCTTTCCGAAGGAAAGATAGGAGATAATATCCTCTTCGGAAAGCGGGGGCATCGAGGTGAGGTGGATCTCAGGCTCCTGCAGCGTCCCCTGAACTTTCAGGGTTATGAGGATGGATTCCGCGACCGTCGTCTCACCCTCTATGTTCAGGGTGGGATTTATCTCCTTCTGGTTGTAGAAGACAACTTCCCCGCCTGTCAGGTTAAAGCTCCTGTCGAGATAAAGGAAGGAACCGCCCAAAAGCTCAAGTTTCCCTGAAAGGAGGGTATTTATATCGTCCTCCTTTTTCAGTTCGAGGTCCGCGGAAAATTCCATCTCGGCCAGCTCATTGAAAAGAAATACGTTATGATCTGCCTTTATCCGCAATCTGTAGCGAACCGGGGAAGGAGAAGGCCCTCCCCCACCGCCTCTCCTTCCGAAGGGCGCAAAAAAGGCAAACTCATCGAGATAGATGTCTCCTATTATCCAGAACCTCGGGAGAGGTCCTCTCAATATGACAGTTCCGGAAGCGACCCCGTTCATATCGGGGCCGAAGCTGACCGGTATTTTCCTCGTCCTGAAAGTCAGGTCAAGGGAATCGGCGGCAAGGCCCTTCATTTTCAGCCTCCCGAAACCGAGAAGCCTGCCTTTCTCGGAAAGGCCGGTGATGGTGTCGAAGTAAACAGTTTCACCGTCAAAATGCCCCCGTGCGTATATGTCGCTGAGATAGCTATTGATAGAGGTTATCGTCCCCTCCCTGGCCTTCAGAGAGAAATTCCCGGCAAAGACGGGATTCTTCACGTCCCCCTCCACCTTGATGTCCAGGGAGAGGGTCCCTCCGTCGACCACGAGGAAATTGCCCAGGTGCTTCAGGAAGGGTGTGGGATCTATGCCTTCCGTGTAGGCTCCGCTCCTTATGTCGCCGGAATCGAGGACTTCAAAATGCAGGGGGCTCAGCGAGAGCAGTGCAGGCACCTCGGCGTAAGCCCAGGAAGGCCTGCCGGCCTCGTAAATTTTCAAAGTCGAAAGCACAAGGGCCCCGCTGCCATAACGGCCCTTGAGTTCTAAGCTGTCGAAGGCAAAATCCCCGAAAATTGGCCTCTCCATCCGCGCATCTATTATGACATAAGGATCGGAAAGGGCACCTTTCAAAGTCAGCCTGAAGTCGGCGTTCCCTTCCAGAGGAGTCCTGGCCTTCAGCAAACGCCTCAGATAGGAGAGATCAAAGTCCCGAGCTTCGACCTCCAGGGAGACCTCCTCCCTGTTCCTCCGGAAGAAGCCCCTGAAGCTCTTCAACATGCCCTCTTTTCCCAGATAGACATCGTTGCCGCTCAGGAAAACCGTGTCGGCTGTGATCTCAAATCGGACTGGGGCCCCGAGAGCGACCCTCAGAAGGGGACTCCTGAATTGCCCCTGACTGAGTTCGAGGACACGCGCCCCGCCTCTGTCCTCCCACTTGCCCCTCAGGTTGAAAAAGGCGTCCCTCCCCTTGGCTTTGGCTGCGAACCAGTTCTTCCTTCCGAAAAGAGCGAGGAAATTGAAGGAATCGAACTTCGCCTCCTGAAAGGCCAGGGGGCGGGCGGAAAGCCTTAGCTTTCCGCCCGCCCCTTTTTTCTCATAATAAACCGATACTGAACCGGCTTTCACTTCGTGAAACGCGAGTCCAGCGACTACGCCGCTAACTTCTGCATCCACGGGTTTCCCTCTCTCAAGGGAGAGAAACCCGCCGAACTCAGATGTGCCCTCGCTCCCTTTTAGCCCGAAGACATCGAGAATCGAGAGATCCAGGAATTCGGCCCTGAAATCCAGATCCTGTCTCGTGGCAGAAAAAGTCCCCTTCAGAGTTAGAAGGACCTTCTGGTTTTCAACTCGAAGCTCATCGGCCCTGAAAAGTCCCCCATCATATCTCGCCCTGATGTAAATTCCGGGCAGGGACAGCTCCTTCCAGTTAAGATAGCCCTCGTCGACGATGAGATCAAAACTGCCGGGTTTCCCCTGAAGATCGACTTTGCCTCCCAACAGGTAATCCCCGCGGAACGCCATATCCCTGACATCGGCATGGATCTCCGCCCGGGGTTCCCTCAGCGATATCCTGCCCCTGCCTTCCACATAGCCCTTTCCCTTTGATACGAGAAAGTCGGAGAGGTAAAGGGTATCGCGCCCCCCATAGCTCCCGAGAAGGAGAAAACGGTCAAAGGTCTCGCCCCACAAATTGAGATCTTTGACGTTGACCCTGAAGGTCAAATCGGCCGTGTTCAGCGTGAGCTGGAGATCCCCCGCCCTTATTTTCCTTCCGTAACGGATGTCGGTGGCCTCAAAGCCGAATTTCCTGCCTCTCCCCGAAAAAGACAGCCTGAACCCGAGGTCAGGACCCGACGCCAGGACATCTTTGAGAAGTACCCGGTCGGCCCGCCTCTCAAACCGTCCCTTAAGACTATCGAGGGAAAAACGGGAGGTTCTGAGCCCGACCAGCCTCCAGTCCACAAAGATGAGCGCCCCTCCCATTCGCAGGCTGGCATTCAGAGAATCGGCCGATAGAGCCTCCCCTCCTCTTTTGACCTTTAGATCCCTCAGGCTGATTTCTCTGATCCTGAGTCTGGGCAGAACAAGGGGTTCGCCTCCTCTCTCCTCACTGGAGGCAGATTTTGGAAGGGAATCGAGGTCAACGCTGATCCCTTCCGCGAGAATTCTACACACTTCCCTCTTCCGGATAAGATCGGGGAGCGAAAAGGTAACGGTTATTCTGCTCGCTTTGAGGAAACCCCTCACATCGAGATCCTCGATCTTTATCTCTTTGAAAGGGTTAAAAAGATAACGCCCGACGGATAGCTCCCGGCCGAAAGCTCCTTTCAGGGCTCTCAGCGGAATGCTCCTCAACAACAGGTATCCACCGGCAATCAGCAAAGCTAAGAGGGCGAGCGCAACTATAGCAAACTTCTTCCTCTTTGTCATATAGCATTGATTATAAGCCGAATTGCCCTACTCATAAAGAAAAACCATCTATCAGGACGTGGAACAAACTTCCCCGGGGATAAAAAGCCGTTGAGGGGGAAAGGCGGACAGGCAGGAAACCTTACATTTTCTCCAACTTTCTAAGGCATTTGGTGCAGACCTTCAGCCTTCTTTTCCTGCCATTAATGGTGACAGTGACCTTGTGGAGATTGGGTTTCCAATTTCTCCGGGTCCTGTTGTTAGCATGGCTGACCCTGTTTCCAAACATGACTCCCTTACCGCAAATGTCGCACCTTGCTGCCATATCTCTCCTCCGAATTGGTGGAGCGAATTATATTGTTTCCAGCCCTCTCTGTCAAGGTGTAAGGGATACACGGCTGTTTCCGATCATCCCCAAACCGCAAACAGCGAGGGGCCCCCGATTTTTCAAAGGGGGATTCCCGAAAGAGAGGAGGGATCGAGACACAATTTTCCTGTGTCTCAAGAACTTATGAAGATGCTCCTTGCCCTTTCACGGCTTTTGGATAGATAATGACAAAAAACCCGGAAAGGGGGACAGAGATGACATTCAAGGGACTCCTTAAGATATCACTCCTTCCTGTTCTTGTGGGCGCAATTGTATCGGCTTCTTGCCTCAAGAAACCAAACTCGCCCAACTGGGACGTCGATCTGAACATGCCCCTTCTGGACACAACCTACTACGTCCAGGATTTCCTCGAAGATGGGCCTTTTTCGGTGAATCCAGGGGATTCAGTTCTC
Source organism: Candidatus Hydrothermota bacterium (assembly GCA_021158525.1). GTDB lineage: Bacteria > Hydrothermota > Hydrothermia > B15-G9 > DRBW01 > DRBW01. The sequence goes on from JAGGUL010000113.1 coordinate 20,139, forward strand.
ATACTCGACCTAAGTTTCGATCTGGATACAATGCGGATCGAAGAGAACCTGGACCTGGAGGATTGGGACACTACAATTGCTCACACAATAGGTACCTTCAAATTGACCGACCGCAAGACCTTCGGCACGGGGCTGGCTCTGCCTGATCTCGGGGTCCCGGCCTGGATGGCCGAAAGTCTTGCCGTGAACGACAGCATTTACACACCCGTGCCTCCCATTTACGACCAGAGCAAAGAACTCTCCGACTCCGTTGAAAACCTGAGGAAAGCATACGTCATCAGGGGTGTTATGGACCTCAGGCTTGAGAACGAGTTTCCCTTCGAGCTGAATCCCTTCATAATAACGGTCTACAACGTGCTTGATGATACCGTTGAACTGAAATCGGTGGAGACCGTTCTCCCTCCAGATACGACTGTCGTGATCGACTTCGACACATCGGACATACACCTGGGCAATACTTTTATTTTCCTGCTTCAGTACGGAACCCCGGGGTCATCTCAGCCAGTCTGGATCAAGGAGGGCGACTCCGTCAGGATAAATATCGGGATAGACACGGTGGAGGTAGAGAGCGCGGTAGCTTACATAGACGAACTCCAGATATCCGATTCTACGGAGCTATTCCCCGAAATAGAGCTGGCAGAGATCGACACCGCAATCTTTGCATCGGGAACCATAGACTTCGACGTCGTAAATTCCTCGGAGGTAAGGGGCCTACTCAACATCGTCATTCCTGAGCTCGAGCTCGATACCGCTCTCCCTATTGAAGGGGCTCAGGGGTCCCCGTGGAACGGAGATTTCTCTATCCCCCTTTCCGGGAGAGCCCTCTGTCCCGGGCAGGGCAACAGGCTCTCGGTTATCTACAACGTAGACCTCACGCCCGACTGGTACACTCTTTCTGCCGAGGACAGATTCTCAATCGAAGCCGGCCTCAAGGGCATCCAGATAGCTCACCTCAGAGGAACCATAGACTCCCTCATCATCGATATACCGGAGATAGACACTTCGGTAGATATCCCCGAGGGCTTCCAGAACATCTCATTCCAGGAAGTTTTCCTGTCGCCTTTCGTGGCAAATAGCATGGGATTTGAAGCCAATGCCCTCTTTCACGTGACGGTGATTAAGGGGAACGAGATTCGGTCCGATACCTTCCACCTCCATATACCAGCTGCTCCCGGGAACGAACCGGCCCTCTGGGATACCCTCCTTGAGATAAGCGACCTCCTTGAGATAAGCCCGGAACGTATTCTCGCCGGCGGAAGTGTCCTCATAAGCGGACAGGGTACTGTCGACAGGGATGACTTCGTTTGGACAAAGGTCGAATTGAACGCTCCCCTCACGGTTTCCATCAGCCCCGACACAATAACCACCGATGTATCAGTCGACAGTTCCGTCATAGACTCATCTCTCGGGGAGACAGTCAAATCGGGGGCGCTTTTCCTCATGCTCAGAAACAGGCTGCCCCTCGGCCTAAAACTGAAACTGCACGTGGAGGAAGAAGAGAGAGGAGACTCTCTCCTCAGGGTCATTGAGATACCGGCCGCCCCGGTATCGGAAGCGGGATGGTCGGAGAGGGACACGGCGTTTAACACAGAGCTAAGCCTGTCGGAAAAGGAGATAGAGATCTTCACGAGGAAACCGCGAAAATCCTGGGCCGAGATAATCTTTCCCGGAACCAACGGCATACCGGTGACATTACGTGCTTCTGACTACATAGACATCAGGGGATTTGCCCGATTCAGGGTGAGGATAGAGGAGTAAGGAGAAAGGGCCATGAACCTCTTTCTGATCGTATCGCTGTTTAGCTTCAACCCGGCGGGAATGGGCCTGGCAGATGCGCTACAGCCCTCTGGCCTCAATGGCCTGTGCATCAATCCGGCCGGGCTCACGGAAACCGCGGAATTCTCCGTCAGATTCCCCTCGCTCATCACCCCTATGGGAACATATCCCGCCTACAATTCCGCCTTTTCCATCTCCGAGATAGACCGATACATTTATTCCGGCGATTACCTCGCAGAGGAAGACAAAAACAGGATTCTCTCCAGGATAGGATCGGGCTGGGAGATCGACGCGGAAGCCATGACTCATGCCGAAATAGCATACAGAAACTTCGGTTTTGGGATCTACGGTCTTGTTGGCGAGAGAGCCTATCTTCCCAGAGACCTTCTCGAGCTCGCCCTTAACGGCAACGAGCTCGGCAGGAGATATTCGGTGGAAGATCTGGAAAGCGAGATCTGTGCTCTGTTGAAGATGACCCTGGCCTACGGAAGGGATTTCAGATGGAGGAACATCCCCCTGTCCGTCGGCCTGGGGCTCCATTATTACAGGGGTCTCGTCGAGGCCAGAGTTCTCCGCTCCGAAGGCTTCCTCGAAACGGATACGACGGAAATGCAGGTGAGCGCGACAGCTGACCTCCTGACCTCCAATGGAGGAAACGGTTTCGGCATCGACCTGGGCCTCATCCTCCCCGAAATGCCCTACAACCTGATCATCTCTCTCTCGATAACCGACATCTCTCCCGGCATCAGCTGGAACAGGAACACCAGGATCTACCACCTGGAGTTATACGGAGACTCCATCAACCTCGCGAGGCTACTTGGACAGGAGGACGTCCTCGATACCGATACATCCTGGGAGGAGGAAAGGAAATCGTACAGAACCCATCTCCCCACGACGCTCCGGCTGACTCTCTCGAGAAAACTGAACGGAGAGCTGTCGTCCACTTTTCTTTACAGACAGGGCTTCCGGGAGACGATCTGGTCGACGACAAAGCCCTACTTCGCCGTCGGTCTCGAATACCGGCCCGTGGAAGAAGTTCCCCTGAAATGGGGCATTGGTCTGGGCGGAAGAGAGGGCATCGTACTCGCTACGGGCTACGGGCTGAGGCTGGGGCCTTTCTCCATGGACTTTGCCTATCAGGCTTACCGAGGACTTTTCAAGAGCTCGAGAGGGGGGATGTTCGCCCTGGACTTCGGGTTGAACCTCCCTTAAGAAGCCCTTTTCAGGTACGAATCGAGCCTCTTAAGGCACTCATTTCGGCCGAGAGCTTCCATAAGCTCAAAGAGACCCGGTCCCTGCGTTCTCCCTGTGAGAACGAGCCTCGTGGGATGTATGAGAAGGGCCGCCTTTATGCCGAGCTCCTCGGCCAAAGCCCTCAGCACCTCCTCGATCTTTTCCCTTCGGAACTCATTCTCCGAGACATCGGAGAGCTTTTCCCTGAGAAGCCTCAACCTCTGGGGGACATCGGGGTCCCCGAGGTATTTCCTGACTCCCTTTTCCTCGTATTCGAACCGATTGGTGAAGAAATAAAAGCCCAGCTCGACGAAATCGGGGAGAACCCTGACTCTCTCTTTCAGGAGGGGTATAACCCTGAGGAGCTTCTCCCTGTCGGCCTCACCTCTCACGAGGCCTTTCTCCTCAAAAAGAGAAAGGACGAGCTCGAGGAGCTCCTCATCGGCCTTCATCCTTATGTAGACGGAGTTCATCCACAGGAGCTTGTTCATGTCGAAGACGGCTGACCTTTTGCCGACGCGCCTGATGTCGAAAAGGCGAATCATCTCGTCTTTCGGGACGATCTCCCGGTCCTCTCCGGGCGACCAGCCGAGCAGGGCAAGAAAATTAAAAAGCGCTTCGGGCAAAATTCCCATGTCCCTGTATTCGAGCACCGCAGTAGCCCCGTGCCTTTTGGAGAGCTTTTTCTTATCGGGGCCGAGAATCATGGGGAGATGCGCGAAAAGAGGGGGTTCCCACCCGAATGCCCTGTAAAGAAGTATCTGCTTTGGAGTGTTGGGAATATGATCCTCCCCTCTTATGATATGGGATATACCCATGAAGTGGTCGTCGATCACACAGGCCAGCTGATAGGTCGGGGTCCCGTCGGATCTGAGAATGGTGAAATCGCCTATCTCGCTGTTCCTGAAAGTAATAAGGCCCCTGATCAGGTCCTCGTAAGATGTCTCGTCTTCGACGGGGACTCTGAACCGAATCGCCAGCGGGACCTTTCCGATCTCCTCAGGGCTGGCCTCAACCCACTCCCTTCTGGTCCTCTCCCCCGTCACCTCTTCCTCGAGGGTCTTCGCGTAATAGGCAAGTCCCCTCGCGACAAGATCCTCCGCGTGCTCCCTATAGACATCGAGGTGATGGGACTGGAAAATCGGCTCCTCGTCCCAGTTGAGGCCGAGCCAGCGAAGTCCCTCCACTATGTAATCCACCATCTCGGGGGTTGACCTCTCTCTGTCCGTGTCCTCAATGCGCAGGAGAAATTTCCCGCCCTCATGTCTGGCAAAAAGCCAGTTATAAAGGGCAGTTCTGGCGCCCCCCACGTGCAGATAACCCGTAGGAGATGGGGCAAACCTGACTCTGACTTCTTCCTTCATGGACCTCCTTTGATCTTTCGCGGCCTGATTTCGAAAAAGGCGGGGAGTCCCGGCCTTTCGGCCGGGACTCCCCGCCCAGATTCTCATATTTTCACTTCTCTTCTTCCTTCCTCGGCCGGGTCTCCAGCCAGAGGAGCCTCTCCCAGGTCTCGTTGACCTGTCTCTGAGCTTCAGCTATGAGGTCTGGCCTCTTGAGAAGGTGCTTGAACCGGCCCTGCATCTTGAACCACTCCTCGATAGGAACGTATTCTTTGGGCTTGTACGTTACCCTGTAATAGCCATTCTCGACCTCATAGAGGGGCCATGCTCTCGTTTCCACGGCCATCTTCGCCACTTCCACCGTCATGTCGTCTGGTATGACCCAGCCAGGCGTGCAGGGCGAGAGCACGTTCAGGAAAGTAGGTCCCTCGGTGGTCAGGGCCTTCTCCGCCTTCTTCTGCAGGTCAAGCCAGTGGCTTATCGATGCCTGAGCAGCATAGGGTATCCCGTGAGCGGCGACGATGTCGGTTATCTCTTTCCTCTTCTGAAGCTTGCCCGGGATTACTTTGCCGGCCGGCGAAGTCGTCGTGTGCGCGCCGAAGGGTGTGGCCGAGGACCTCTGTATTCCGGTGTTCATGTATGCCTGGTTGTCGTAAAGCACATAGAGGAAGTTGTGTCCCCTCTCGAGGGCGCCAGACAGAGACTGGAGCCCTATATCATAGGTGCCCCCATCGCCTCCGAAGGCGATGAACTTTATCTCCTTGTCCGTCTTGATTTTGCCCTTTCTCTTCAGCGCCCTGTAGGCCGATTCCACTCCAGCGATGGTGGCGGCGGCGTTCTCGAAGAGGCTATGTATCCAGTTCACAGGCCATGCTGTGTAGGGGAAAATCGTCGTGACCACTTCCATACAGCCCGTCGCATTGGCCACCACCTTGGGATCAGTGGTGGCGCCGAGGACCAACCTTATAATCGAAGGAAAGCCGCACCCGGCACAGGCTCTGTGTCCCGGGGTGAGGCCCTGGGTTCTCTTTGAAAGTTCTCTGAGGCTTACCGGCATTTTTATCCTCCTATTCTCTCACACCGACATATTCGATGAGTTCCGATGGTCTCTCGCCTTTCGCCGCCTTTATCAGCTTTTCGAAAATGTAAAGCGCATCTTCGACGAAGAAGTCCCTCCCTCCGAGCCCGTAGACGAAGTTCATCACGAAGGGCCTCCTCTCGAGGTCATAGAGCCAGGATCGCACCTCGTTGAAGACGGGCCCGCCTATGGTAGCCAGGGAATCAGCTCTGTCCATCACGCTGAGGACCTTCAGGTTACCCGTGTATTCCCTGAGCTTCTCATAGGGGAAAGGCCTGAATATCCTCATCCTGAGGGCTCCGACCTTTTCTCCCTTCTCCCTCAGGACGTCGACGGCCTCCCTCACCGTTCCGGAAGCGGAGCCGAGAGAGATGACAGCGATTTCGGCATCCTCCATCCTGTAAGGCTCAAAGAAGTCCGGCATATTCTTTCCGAAGAATTCATTGTACTCCCTGTGAACCTCGGGTATGACCTTCTTCGCCTCTTTTATGGCCTCGATCTGGCCCCTCTTGTGCTCGAAGAAGTAGTCAGTGAGGTCCAGCGGGCCGATCGTTATCGGGTGCTCCACATCGAGAATCGTGTAGAGGGGCTTCCTCTCGCCGAGAAATTGGCGAACTTTTTCGTCGGGCAGGATCTCAACAGGCTCCATTCCGTGGCTCACGATAAATCCGTCCATGGTGACCATGGCAGGGATGTTCGCCCTCTCGGCTATTTTGAGGGCGATGAAAAGGGACTGGTATGCTTCATCGGCGTTCTCGCTGTATATCTGGATCCAGCCCGCGTCCCTTGATCCCATCGTATCGGAGTGGTCGCAGTGAATATTGATGGGAGCTGAGAGGGCCCTGTTCACCTCGGCGAGGACAATGGGAAGCCTCAAAGCAGAGGCAACATAGAGGACCTCGTGCATCAGGGCGAGTCCCTGAGAAGCTGTGGCTGTCATCACCCTGGCGCCTGCGGCCGAGGCTCCCACGCAGGCAGACATGGCCGAGTGTTCCGATTCAACAGGAACGAACTCCGTGTCGACCTCCCCGTCAGCCACGTATTTGGAAAAGATCTGAACGATCTCGGTGGCCGGGGTTATGGGGTAAGCGGCCACGACGTCGGGGTTTATCTGTTTCATGGCATAGGCATAAGCCTCGTTCCCCGTCAAAGCAAGAACTTTTTTCCTGATTTCGGTCGTCATCTCAGATCTCCTCCATTACCATTTCAAGGGCACTGAATTTGGGAGGACATACCTTCACGCATATCCCACATCCCTTGCAGTGATCGTAGTCGATCCCAATCACCTTTCCGTCCTCAACGAGTATGGATGAATCGGGGCAATATAGCCAGCAGAAAAGGCAATGCTTACATTTGTCGGGGTAAAAAATCGGCCTCTGGGTCCTCCAATCGCCCGTCTTGAATTCCACGGCATTCCCGGCCTCCTCTATGATGGCACCGGGCGCCAGTTCCTTCCATCCTTTGAGCTTGCTCATAGACCCTTAACCTCCTCATAAGCTCTTCTTATGGCCTTCAGGTTTCCCTCGACGATCTCGGGCTTGAACTTCACGCTCAGCCTCTTTCCCACGGCTTCGATGAAATCCTCCAGGTCCATCAGCCCTGTCACCCGCATCACCGCCCCGAGCATCGGCGTGTTCGGAAGGTTTCTTTTGAGTATCTCCCTCGAAATTCCGGACGCGTTGACGGTATACATGTTGTAGCCGTCGATCTTGAATTTTTCCCTGAGCTCTTCCGGGGTCAGCTCCGAATTTACGATTATCTTGCCCTTCTCCCTGTCGAGTCCCTGGTAGATGTCCGGAGAAGACATAAAGGAGGGATCGAGCACCACGACGATATCGGGGTTCGTTATTCCCGAATGGACGTTGATGGGCGTGTCCGATATCCTGTTGTAGGACTTAACCGGAGCTCCCCTTCTCTCCGGACCATATTCGGGGAAGGCCTGTACGTATTTGCCCTTCTGGATCAGAGCCTCCCCCAGGAGCAGAGCTGCCGTTTTGGCGCCAAGACCTCCTCGTCCGTGCCATCTTATCTCGAAAACCTTTTTCACTTCGCCTCTCCTTTTATTGAGACTTGTAAATTGGTGAAAATTATAATTCTCGCCTTAATTCCTGTCAACTCAAGGAATTCAACGCCCGGACAAAGACATAAGACTGACGATAAAGCCGGGTTGTCGGGAACCGCCTCACGCTCACGACCTTGGCAGATAAAAACGCGGACGTTTATATCACAAGGCCGCTCTGAAAAGGAGTTCAGCCCGCTGGAGAGCTCCGGAAAGGCCCAGAACTTGACAAAAGCGAGCCTTCTGTGGGATACTTCAGAACAAACTATGCTTAAAGTCAAAGATGTAATGAGAAAAAACGTGGTAGCGGTGTCCTCGTTCACACCGCTTGTGGGCCTCCTTGAACTCATCAGGCAGACAAACCACCGGTGTTTTCCTGTCACCGAGGAGTCGAAATTCAAGGGAATGATATGCATCGAGGATATCATGAAGGTGTTTTATCCTTACCTCCCCACCATAGAAAAATACCGGAGTCTCATGCCCTTTTACAAGGAAGACCTAGAAAACGACCTCTTCAACGTGGAAGTGGATCCAGAGCTCATCGACCTGCTCATGGCCGAGGACATCATGAACTTCGACGTTCCCACCGTCTCCGAGGACGACGACCTCGAAAACGTATACAGGACCCTGAAAAATTCTCGTCTGTCGGTGCTTCCCGTTGTCAGAGGCGACGAACTCGTAGGTGTCATCGGCCTTTTTGATATAATCTACTACCTCCTGAAAAAAAAGGTATAAATGGCTAACGCCATCCTCGTCTCGGGGCTCATCTTCCTGTTCGGGCTGGCCCTCTCGAAAATACTGGAGAAGTTCAAACTGCCTGCCGTCACGTCCTATCTCATCGCCGGCGTGATAATAGGCCCCTATGTGTTGAATCTCGTCCCTGCCAAATTGATAAACCTGACGACCCTCGTGGCGAACGTCATCCTGAGCATCGTGGCCTTTTCTCTGGGAAGGACTTTTACCAAAAAGCAGATAGAGACGATTGGAAAGGCCGTCATGCTTATTTCCTGGGGGGAGGTTCTTGGGGCTTTCCTCCTGGTATCAACCGTTCTCTATCTCGCGGGAATGCCCCTCTACACGGCCATACTCTTCGGGGGGATCGCGCCTGCCACCGCGCCGGCCGCCACGATAATGGTGATTAGGGAATACAGGGCCAAGGGGATCTTCACCGAGACGCTGCTCGGTGTGGTCGCCATCGACGATGCCTGGGGCATAATGGTCTTCGCCCTCGCCGAAGCTGTGGCCAAGGTCCTCGTCCTTCCGGGAGTCAGCGGGAGCATAATAATTCACAGCCTCATCTTCTCTCTCATTCACATACTGGGGGCCCTCGCCCTGGGGGCTGCCCTCGGAGTGCTTCTGGCTCTGGGCAGCAAACTGGTGAAAAACGAGACCAACATCCTGCTCCTCGTTTTCGGTTTCATCCTCCTGAACACGGGCCTGGCGTTGCACTTCAACCTGTCTGACCTGCTTGCCAACATGGCCCTCGGAGCTGCCCTCGCCAACATAAAGTCCGACCAGATCTACTTCAACGTACTGAAGAGGATAGACTGGCCCCTTTACGTCTATTTCTTCGTCCTCACCGGATCCAGCCTGGAGATACCCCTCCTCAAACACATGGGGTTCTTCGGGCTCCTTTATCTCCTCTCCCGTCCCCTCGGAGAATACATAGGAGCCTTTCTGGGAGCTCTAATAGGAAAGATGGAAAAGAGGATAAGGAACTACATAGGGCTCGGCCTCGTGCCACAGGCCGGCGTGGCACTCGGCCTCGCCATACTCGTCAGAAACGAATTCCAGAACACGATAGGCCACGCCTTCCTGACGACAATCGTGGCCACCACCATCCTCTACGAGATCTTCGGGCCCCTCTTCACGAAGTACGCCCTTCAGAAAACGGGCGAGATCTACACAGGCTGAGTCTTCTCAGGACTTTACTATTTCCCAGGTCACCTCTTCGGAATCGAGGCTCAGGACCTCCGTCGAATCGTCCTCATACTGAACCTTGAAGGTCCCGAAGAGGACGTAGAGCTCCACCACCCTGCCGACTCCCTTCTGGGTCTCCACCATGGATCCCGGCTGCGGGAGTTTCTTGGAGAGCTCCTCGTAAACGGGAAGCTCAAAACGGAGGCAACACAGCAGCCTGCCGCACAGTCCAGAGAGCTTTTCGGGGGCAGCGAAAAGGTACTGCTGCCTCGCTATGTCCAGAGTTATTGAAGGTATTTCCTTCAGGAACACCCTGCAGCAGAGCTCCCGGCCGCATATCCCTATGCCGCCTATCTCCCTCGCATAATCCCTGGCGCCGATCTGTTCGAAATCCACCCTTACGTGAAGCACCTTGGCCAGGCGAGCTGCCAGCTTGCTCAGGTTGTGCCTCTTCTCAGCTATGTAATTGAGAGAGAGGCTGCCCACCACTGTATCGAGTTTGCCGTTTACCAGCTTGATGTCGTTCAGCCCTTCCTTGAAAAGATAGGCCTTCACGATATTTTTCATCAATCTGAGAACTCTCTCGTGCGAGACGGGAACAAGCTCTATCACCTCTTTCTTCGCGGGCCTGTCGGAAATCCCCCTTATCTTGACCACGACGGGATTCTCCATTCCCTCGGCTAGGAGCTGACCGAAGGTGCCGGGAACAACTTCAAGGGGCTTTTTGATTATGAACCTCTCAAATCCTCCCCCGACAATGGAGACCTCCAGCGAATCCCTTTCCCTCGAAGGCGTCTTTTTATCGGTTTTTCTGACTTTTCCCTTAAAAAATTTTCTCATCGTCGGATCTTCCTTTTTTTCTCCTTCCTTTGATCTCCCTGAGAGCATCCCTGTACAGGGCAGCTTTTTCGAACTCGAGAAGGGCAGCAGCCGTCTGCATTCTCCTCTCAAGTTCCTCCACTAGTTTAAACCTGTCGAGATTCCTCTTCAACTCCGCTATCTCCCGGCGGACATCTTCCTCGTCAGACTTCAGGATCCTCTCGTCGGCGACCTTGGTGGTCAGAAGCACCTCCTGCACCGATTTCTTTATTGTCCTGGGCTTTATACCATGTTTTCTGTTATACTCTATCTGCAACCTCCTCCGCCTTTCCGTCTCATCGATGGCTCTCTTCATGGCTTCTGAAATCTCATCGGCGTACATTATCACCTCGCCCGCTGCGTTTCTCGCTGCCCTGCCGACGGTCTGTATGAGCGCCGTCTCAGACCTCAAAAAGCCGGTTTTGTCGGCATCGGTGATGATCACCAGCGATACCTCGGGAAGGTCAAGGCCCTCCCTCAAAAGGTTCACCCCGACGAGAACGTCGAAATTCCCAAGCCTCAGCCCCCTCAGGATCTCAACCCTCTCTATGGCATCGATCTCAGAGTGGAGATAGCGAACCCTGAAACCCGCTGAGAGAAGGTATTCCGAGAGGTCCTCGGCCATCCTCTTAGTCAGGGTCGTTATGAGGACCCTCTCGCCCTTCTCAACCCTTTTGCGAATCTCCTCGATCATGTCATCGACCTGATGCTCCGTGGGTCTCACGGTGATCTTCGGGTCCACCAGGCCTGTGGGCCTTATGATCTGTTCCACCACCAGGCCCTTTGAGACCTCGAGCTCATAGGGCCCCGGGGTTGCCGACATGAAAATCACTTTATCCCAGAGCTCTTCCAGCTCCTCGAATTTAAGGGGCCTGTTGTCGAGAGCAGATGGAAGCCTGAAGCCGTACTCCACCAGGGTCAGCTTTCTGGACCTGTCCCCGAGATACATCCCCTGAAGCTGAGGAACTGTGACGTGAGACTCGTCGATGATCATGAGGAAATCGTCGGGAAAATAATCGATCAGACACGCGGGCCGCTGCCCCGGTTTCCTACCGGAAAGGTGCCTCGAATAGTTCTCAATGCCGGGACAATAGCCTATCTCCCTGAGCATCTCAAGGTCAAATCGAGTCCTCTGTTCGAGCCTCTGGGCCTCGAGAAGTTTGCCCTGACCCCTGAGCTCCCGGAGCCTCTCTTCCAGCTCCTCCTCTATGGACTTTATCGCCTCCTCGAGCCTGGGACGAGTGGTCACCCAGTGGCCCGCGGGATATATAGCAACCCTCTCTTTCTCCTCTATGAGCTCGCCCGTCAGAGGATCCACGACCCTTATCCTGTCCACCACATCCCCGAAAAATTCGATCCTGACGAGATGTTCCTCGTAGGCAGGTATCAGTTCCACCACATCGCCCCTGACCCTGAAATTGCCCCTTCTCAATTCGATGTCGTTCCTGGTGTATTGGATGTCCACTAACCGGCTCAAAAACTCGTCCCTGTCGAGCTCCTCTCCCTTCTTTACCACCACAAAGAGCTTCCGAACCTCCTCGGGGTCGCCCAAACCATAAATAGCCGACACGGAGGCCACGATTATCACATCGTCCCTCTCGAAGAGGGATTGGGTGGCCCTGAGCCTTAACCTTTCGATGTCGTCGTTTATGGTGGCTTCCTTCTCGATATAGGTGTCGGTTTCGGGAATGTAGGCCTCGGGGAGATAATAATCGTAATAGGAGATGAAATACTCCACGGCGTTGTGAGGGAAGAGGGCTTTGAGCTCCCCATAAAGCTGCGCCGCAAGGATCTTGTTGTGCGAGATGATCAGGGTCGGCCTGCCGTAATTAGCGATGACATTGGCTATTGTGAAGGTTTTGCCCGAGCCGGTAACACCCAGGAGAACCTGAAACCTCACTCCCCTCTTCAGGTTCTCCATGAGTTCCTCTATAGCCCGCGGCTGATCCCCGGCCGGCTTATAGGGTGACACAAGTTTGAACTCTGCCATCGCCATATTAATAATACCCCCTGCTCAGGAGGTCAAGCCCGCATTTCTCTTGAAAACTCGTTGGCTTTCTGTCAAAATAATTCGGTGAGAAACCAAGGGGGTCCGAAATGATCTACATCCTGTTCTTTCTGGTTCTTTTAGGGCCCAGAAGGCCCGAGAGTGTTCTCTGTACCGAGAAGGGCATCTTCGTATCGGATATAGGAGAATTCGGCTCCATGCCCGACGGGAAGATCTACGTCCTCAACGGGGATTCCGTCAAAATCTATGCCGACAGCCTGACCGATCCCAAGGGTCTGGCCTATTTCAACGGAAGGTTATATGTGGCCGACAAAGACAGGATATGGGAGATGACTGACAGCACGAGGTCAGTTTATATAGGCCCCGATTCCTTCCCAGCGAGGCCCGAGTTTCTGAACGATCTCGCCGTCGACAGCTCCGGAATCCTCTATGTCTCAGACACATGGATGGGGGCGGTCTTCAAGGTCGACACGGCAGGCAGGGCAGTGACATTCGTCAAAGTCGAGAGCCCCAACGGCCTCGCCTGGTGGAAAGGCAAGCTTTACTGCGTGAGCTTCACGAAGCCCGGAAAGCTATTTGTGGTGGAAAATGGCACCGCTGGCGAGATATTCAGCTCCGAAGACATAAACGGGGCTGACGGCCTCGCCATAAGAAAAGGGGAAATCTATATCAGCGGCTACAACTCGGGAAAAGTG
>JAGGUL010000048.1 GCA_021158525.1 Candidatus Hydrothermota bacterium
GTATTTACCTGATAGTCTGGAGAGACCCCGTAAACCATCGAAGGATCATCCATGGAGAAGACCCATTTTCAGGAGGAAGTGACATTTCAAATTTGGAATAAAGTGTGACTTGACATTGGTAATAACACTTGCGGGAATTTCTTCCCCACATGGAGCCCCCTCAAAAACTCAAAATCTTTTGTGACTCAATGTCTTAGCCCTTATTTAGGCAATCTTTGCAGATCCCCACAAAGTACATGTGACACTCGTAAATCTTGTGGCCATTGACGGATTTAAGGCTACCATAAGGACATTCCATATCGAGATCGAAGATCCTTCCGCATTTCAGGCATTTGAAATGCGGATGGGGTTTAGTTATCGGATCATATCTCATCTCGCTCTCGTCTATGAAGACCTGGGAGATCAACCCCTTCCTGTAGAATAGTTTCAGTGTGGAAAAAACAGTGGTCCTTGAGAGGGTGGGAATCTCAGACAGAAGGCTTCTGTAGATCATCTCCGCTGTGGGATGATCTTTGCTCTTTCTCAGGTAATCGAGAATTTTCATCCGCTGAAAAGAAGGCCTTATGTTTTTCCCTTCCAGTAGGCGTCTCAGAGAATGAAAACCGGCTTTTTGAGATTTCATATCGCTACCTCGTTCAAATTTGTATTCTTTAAAATAATGCATCCGAAACGATTTTGCAAACGTCCTGGAGGAATTTCAGGTCTTCGTCGTTGAAGGGGGCGAGCTTATGTGAATCTATATCCAGTTCTCCCACGAGGACTTCTCCCTTGAAGATAGGCACAACGAGTTCAGACTTGACCAGTGGACTGCAGGAGAGGTAGTTATTCTCCCTGGAGACATCCTGTACGAGAAAGGGCTTTTTCAGGGCTGCAGCCTGTCCGCAGATTCCCTCTCCGAATTTTATCCTCACGTGCACGGTAGGTTCCCCGGAGAAAGGCCCCAGAACCAGCGTTTCGTCCCCCTCGACGAGGTAAAAGCCGACCCAATCGTAATGATCTACCCTTTTCCTCAGAAGTTCGCAGATATCCCTTAGTTTTTCGTCGCGGGAGGCTGATTTTCTCACTATGTCCCTTATTTCTGCGAGGATGGCCTCCCTCTCTGTTCCTCTCATCTTCACCTCCTTTTCGTTCCTTGTTGGAGTATTATGCCTCCTACGATTAACAATACTCCAAGGACGGTTGATGCCGGTATATTTTCTCCCACAACCAGGTGTATTAAAAGCAGAGAAAGAAAGGGAACCAGGTAGACCAGATTGCTGACAAGGGCAGTGGACCGAGAATGTCTCAGAGCCTGGAGCCACATGAGAAAAGTAAAGCCCATTTCAAAAATGCCCACATAAAGGGCTCCGAGAAGACCAGAGGGAGATTTTATGCTGTGTCCGCGTGCAAAATAATAAGCTGCCACGAAGGGGAACCCGTAGACGAAGTTCAGAAATAATCTCAGAACCGGCTCCTTTTTGCTTTTAACGTTGAGGGTCCAGTAAAGAGCCCAGATGATGGCGCTCAAGAGCGCGAGGAAGACGCCGAAGACGTTTGAGTTTTGAGGTGCATTTTCGCTTTTCCCCGAAGCGATCAGTATAACTCCCAGAAAGCTGATAATGATCGCGAGAATGCTCTTTATGCTGATTTTCTGGCCGAGCAAAAGGGCGGAAAACAGGACGAGGACGATGGGCCACGTGTAGTTTAAGGGCATGGCTTCGCGGGCTGGAAGCAGAGAATAGGCCTTGAAGAGTACCAGGTAATAGAGAAAGGGATTGAGAAATCCGAGCAAAAAGGAGAGCGGTGTCGCCCCTCTTTTCATTTCGCCGACGAGGAATCGAAATCCCTTGGCCGCGGACAGAACAAAGGACAGAAAGACAAGAGATGTAAGCGATGAGAAAAAAAGCAACGCCGAATAATCGAGAAACCGCAGGGTGATTTTGAAGGCAGAAGCCACCGTAGACCACGCAACAATTGCGATTAAACCATAAAGGTAGGCCTTTCTCTGTGTATCCATTTGAGACAGGTCTTATTATCGAACAAAAGGGATTTGTTTACAAGGAAGTCCTTTTATCACAGCTAATTAGAAGAAGCCTTGACCTCTCAGTAACTTGGATTATATATTACTCATCAAGGAGGCGCGAGATGTGGAGGAAAGTTAAAGTTTTCATCATCACCGTCGGCTTTGTCGGGGGCATTTCTGCCCAGGTACCGGACAGTCTCTGGACGAAGACCTTCGGAGGGCCTCTTCATGAAGACGGGTTCTCTGTTGTCGAGACGCCGGACAGCGGCTATCTCATAGCTGGGTTTACTGAATCTGAGGGGGCTGGATCGTGGGATATCTACGTGATAAAGACTGATCGCGACGGCAACGAGATGTGGTCCAGCGTCTACGGCGATATATTTCTGGAATATGGCTATTCTCTCATTGCTCTGGAAGATGGAAACTATGCTCTGGCAGGATGGACAAGCTCGTGGGGACAGGGATTCTGGGACATGCTCCTTCTAAAATTGGATGCCGAGGGCAACGAGATCTGGCACAGGACTTATGGCGGGTCAGGATACGAGGATTGTTATTCGGTCATCGAAGTTCCCCAGGGAGGTTTCTTGCTCGTAGGGGGCACGAATTCAACCGAGAACGGCGATTGGGACGTGTTTCTCGTCAGAACTGATGCTCAGGGTGACACGATCTGGACTAAAAGCTACGGTGGAAACATGGATGATAGGGGTTACGGCGCCCTTTGCGTTAAGGGTGGGTATCTGGTAGTTGG
The DNA here is from genome assembly GCA_021158525.1 of Candidatus Hydrothermota bacterium. Classification (GTDB taxonomy): domain Bacteria; phylum Hydrothermota; class Hydrothermia; order B15-G9; family DRBW01; genus DRBW01. The sequence goes on from JAGGUL010000048.1 coordinate 2,751, forward strand.
AGCCACAAAATCCTTTTCTGACGGTGATTGGGACGTTTACATCCTGAAGATCGATGACGAAGGAAACCTCATCGGGCAGGATGTATACGGCGGGGGCGGCGACGACTACGGACTTTATATAACGGAAGTTTCAACTGGCGGATATGTGGTGACGGGCTATACGACGTCTCTGGGTTCCGGAAACAGGGACTTCTACATAATCAAAATCGATGACGAGGGAAATCTGCTGTGGGAAAGGGCCTATGGTGGCAATGAGATGGAGACCGCATACAGGATCAAGGAGACATCGAACGGAGGCTTTCTCGTAGTTGGCTACACGAGCTCTTTCGGATCGGGCTTAGACGACGTCTGTCTAGTCAGGCTGAACTCAGAGGGTTACATGTTATGGCGAGAGGTGATAGGCGGCACTCATTTCGATTCGGGATATGACGTGATAACTACTTCCGACGGATCGATTCTCGTTGTGGGCTCGACGGAATCGTACGGAGCAGGTGGAGAAGATGTATACCTGATAAAATTGCGCGAAGAATATGTGGATGCGGTTGAAAATACTGATTCGCGCGGCATCGCTTTGACTCTAAACAACGTTGGGAACGAGATAACCCTTTCCTACACGTTGGACAGGCCAGGGAAAGTTAATATCACCCTCTATGACCTGCTGGGAAGACCTGTCAGGTCTATCGCCGATGAAGTTCAGGGAGCAGGATTGCACATTCTACCTATATCCGGCCTGAGTGTTCTAGCGACGGGGTATTATTTCCTACTCGTAAAAACGCCGCAGGGAAGGGCTTCAGAAAAGATTTTCGTGCTGGGAGGAGACGCCCGCTGAAAGATCAGCCGGTTAGTTCCTCCACTTCCGCGCTTCCCTTTTTCAGCTCTTCCACCTGTTTGCCGTCTTTTTTAAGCAAAAGGGCCAGGAACTCTCCGAGATGGGTCTTCTCCTCGTCGGCGATGTCCTGAAGGACCTTTTTCAGGCCATCATCCTCTGCCAGGGCCGCCAGCTGTTCGTAGAGGTTAATAGCATCGAGTTCGGCGATCATTCCGACCCTGATTATCTGTCTGTCTATCTCTTCACCCTTTACTTTTGCGAGGTCAACCGGTATTTTCGAAAGCATTCAAAACCTCCTTTTTGTTGAGATCACTTTCAATTTATAAAGTCGGCGGCTTCGGCTTTCAAACAATACATCGAGGCCTCTTTCCCCGGCAAAATCCTCGATTTCCCTCTGGAAGACTTGTTCCAGGTCCTTTCCGGGGAAGAAAGCTACACTCTTTTCATTGGAACTCAGAATCTTCATCGAAAGGGTCGGCTCCCCTCTGCTGGCGGCGAAGTCCATGAGCAGAGTCTCGGGGAGCAGAAGTTCTTTCCATCTCAACAGAATAAGTTCGGCGGATGAAGGGTCGAACCGCGCGACGATGAGATAGCCCTTTACCCCCTCGTAGAGAGCATCGTACAGGTTTCGAGCAAACCGCATGTGCGTGCCGGAATTGGGGGCGAAACTGAGGGCATCCTCCCTCTGTACGACGAAAACTATGGAAGCTTTGTTACCTTCCAGTGCGAAATCTCTGAGGATGAGGAGGTGGTCGGCCCCTCTTTCCGTCGGCGCATCGGGGAAAAGAGCGATCCCTTCCCGGACAAGTGTACAGGACTTCACTTCCACGAGGAGAGGTGTGCCTTTCTCCTCGAAAAGAAAGTCAAGCCTCCTCTTCCCGACAGATATCTCCTTTTTCGTGAGCCTCCAGCCCCTTGCGAAGGGCAAAAGGCCTTTTCTCTGTGTTTCCAGGAAAAACCGGTTAACCAGGTGAGAGTCGAGGGATACCCAAACGCTTCCCATACGGGCTCCCACCAGTTTATAAGGCAACTTACCCCTGTTGGGCTCCATCAGTACTTCGGCCCCCGGGCGAAGGAGCTCTTTGAGCCTGCCTGAATTTGCAAGATAAGCTTTTACCTGCCTGTCGCCGAGGTTCACAGTGCAGGTGAACCTGTTATCTCTCCTCAGGAATAGGCCCTTCATTTTCCTTCTCATCTCAACTCATTTCTCTCCAGTTTCAATTATAATGCCGTTTTCAATAGTTTGTTTGACAAATTACAATTTTGTCAATACAATCAAATTAACATTTTTAAGTAATCATGGAGGTAGAAAGTGGTATGAGCGAGCTTATTGGTGGAAAGGATAAAAAAGAAATATTGAAGGAGCTTATAAGAAGGCTCCACGAGGGCGGAGAGGTCGAGGAGCTTAAAAAGCAGTTCAAGCAACTCATACAGCAGACGACACCAGCGGAGATCGCGCAGATCGAGGAAGAACTGATAAAAGAGGGAATGCCCCGCGAAGAGATACACAGGCTTTGTGATATACATCTCGAGGCTTTCAGGGAATCGGTAGAAAAGGACATTCCAGAGCTGGAAGCGGGACATCCCCTTGGTATATTGATGGATGAACACAGGATTTTGCTCGATTTTGCAGGTAGATTGCGGGAGTTGACAGGCAGGTGGGAACCCGAAAACAGGGAAAACTGGATCAGGGAGATGTCCAAAGTTTTGGAGCATCTCAGGGATTCAGAGAGCCATTACCTTCGCGAGGAAAACGCTTTATTTCCCTATCTCGAAAAACATGGTGTCACCGAGCCCCCCTCTATCATGTGGATGGAGCATGATACTATAAGGAGCATGAAGAAAGAGGTCTTCGCACTTTTTGAAAGGATCAGGTCCGAAGGCAGTGATGAAGCGATGGCTAAGCTGTCGCAGATAGCCGAAGGGCTGCTTAATTTTCTGTCTTCGCATTTTTACAAAGAGAACCGGGTTCTCTTTCCCACGGCATTGAAGGTCATAAGTTCTGAAGAATGGCAGGAGATAAAAACTCAATTTGACGAGATAGGATATTTTTACGGGAAGAAACACACCGTGGGCAAACCCGTGGAACGCGGAGCCGAAAAGGCAAAAAGAAGTCCAACTGGAGAGGTGAAATTGGGCATGGGCAGCCTTACACCAGAAGAGCTGGAGGCGATGTTGAACACACTGCCGGTCGATATAACCTTCGTTGGCAGTGACGACAGGGTGAAATACTTCAACCTCGCGCCCGATCGTATCTTCGTGAGAACCAAGGGAGTGATAGGCCGAACTGTTCAGAAATGTCATCCTCAGAAAAGCGTTGACGTGGTCGAGCGCATCCTTCGAGATTTCAAGAGCGGTAAAAGAGATGTAGCCGAGTTCTGGCTTCGCGTGAGGGGGAGGATGGTTCACATCAGGTATTTCGCAGTGAGAAGCTCGGAGGGCAAATACCTCGGTACCCTGGAAGTGACGCAGGATATCACTGAGATTCAAAAGCTCACAGGGGAGAAAAGGATATACGATTTTGAGGGCTGATCCGAAAGTCTCCGGGCCCGCCTTTGGTCAGAGCAGCTGGGTGGGTTGGGCGGGCCTGGGGATCTTCATGACCAGAAATCTGAGAACCCTTTCGGATTCGTTATACCAGCAGTGGGGTATTCCAGAGGGACTCTCTACCAAAGTGTCTTTCTCCACGGTTTTCCTTTCATCTCCTATTTCAACGATTCCCTCGCCTTCGAGGACGTAGAAAAGAACATCGGTCTTCGTGATGTGTCTTTTGAGCCTTTCTCCGGGGTTTAGCAGGATGTGTATCACCTGAACCTTCTCGGTGTCGTAGAGCTTCCTGGCGTCAACGCCATGGGGGTTTTCTTCCTTCCTCATGCTCTCAACCTTAACTGTTTTCACAGAGCACCTCCTTTATATCTGACATTGCATTGTAATTTCGGCATTTTCCATGTTCCTTTACTATGCTCAATGTGGAAGATATAATAAGTTATGAAAAGCAGGTAATCGAGCATCTCGATGATGAATGATATATCACAATGGATTCAGAATGTGACGGGAATGAGCCCGGAATTTCAGGCCAGACTTTTATATTCGTTGGCCGTGGCTCTGCTCCTCTATATACTTCGCTATTTCACCGTCAAGGTCGTCAAGAAGAGCACCGACGACATAAGATCTATCTATTACTGGCAGAAATCAACGAGTTACATCGCGACGATTCTCGGCCTGCTTATCATCGGGCGGATCTGGATCAGGGGTTTCGGCTCCGTCGCCACTTACCTCGGAATTCTCTCCGCAGGACTGGCGGTAGCCCTTAGGGAGACCATATCGAACATAGCGGGTTGGATCTTTATCCTCTGGAGGAGGCCCTTCGAGATAGGCGACAGGATCCAGATCGGTGAGTTCTCGGGAGATGTCATCGATATAAGGATATTTGAGTTCTCGATACTCGAGATAGGTAACTGGGTGAACGCCGACCAGAGCACCGGCAGGGTCATTCACGTCCCCAATGGCCTGGTGATGAAACAGACCCTTGCCAATTACAGTCAGGGGTTTCAATATATATGGAACGAGGTTCCCGTCCTAATTACCTTCGAGAGCAACTGGAGAAAGGCCAAGGAGATCCTACTGAGGATCGCAGAAAAACATGCGCTTCATCTGTCCAGGGCTGCAGAACAAAGGCTGAAAGAGGCCGCGAAAAAATACATGATTTACTATTCAAAACTCACTCCTACCGTTTACACGAGCGTGGAGGACTCGGGGGTTTTGCTCACTCTGCGTTACCTCTGTGAGCCGAGAAAGAGGAGAGATACGGAACAGGCCATCTGGGAGGACGTGCTCACGGAGTTTTCCAGATGTGATGACATCGACTTTGCCTATCCCACACAGCGTTTCTACGACAACATCCTGGAGGGTAAGCCGGGGACAAAACCTCCCGACCTCCGCGGAGGCGGGTTTCCTAAGGTGAGATCATGAAAAAGCTTATAATGGTTTCAAACAGGTTGCCCATAAGTGTCACGAAAAAGGAAGGGGCACTCAAGTTTTATAAGAGCACGGGGGGACTGGCAACGGGGCTCTCTTCTTTTTATCGAAATTACGAGTCAAAGTGGATAGGCTGGCCTGGAATTACCTCCGAGAAAATCAGCAAGGAGGACAGGAAGAAAATAAGAGAGAGCTTGCTCGAGGAAAACTGCTATCCCGTGTTTATCTCTCAGAGCGATCTCGAGAGGTATTATTACGGCTTCTCCAACAAGACTATCTGGCCTCTTTTTCACTATTTCATTCAGTATGCGGTCTTCAACAAGAACTTCTGGGAGGGCTACAGGAAAGTAAACAGGACCTTCGCAGAGGAAGTGGTGGAGTTCGCCAGGAAGGATGCGATAATCTGGATTCACGACTATCACCTGATGTTACTTCCCAGGATGATAAGGGAAAAGCTGCCCGATGCTTCCATAGGGTTCTTCTTCCACATTCCGTTCCCCTCCTTTGAGGTCTTCAGGCTCTTGCCCTGGAGAAACGAGATACTTCACGGCCTCCTGGGCGCCGATCTGATAGGTTTCCATTCTTACGATTACGCCCGACACTTCCTGAGCTGCATTCACCGCCTCCTTGGATACGAGCACATGCTGGGACAGATAAACGTGGAAGACAGGATCGTCAGGGTCGATGCCTTCCCGATGGGCATCGATTTCGACAAATTCGCGGGGGCAGTGAAAAAGCCGGAGATCCAGAAGGAGGCAAAGAGGATCAAGAAAAAGATAGGCGACCGCAAGATGATCCTTTCGGTGGATCGGCTTGACTACACCAAAGGGATACCGCAAAGGCTGGAGTGCTTCGACCTCTTTCTGGAGAGAAATTCCGAGTATCGCGAAAAGGTCACGCTCATACTCGTCGCGGTGCCCTCCAGAACGGGCGTAGAACACTATCAGATACTGAAGAGGCAGATAGAAGAGCTCGTGGGCAAGGTGAACGGAAGACACGGCACGATCGGCTGGGTTCCCGTATGGTATCTTTACAGGCCCCTTCCTTTCAATAAGCTCGTTGCTCTATACAGTGCGGCCGATGTGGCTCTTGTAACACCTATGAGAGACGGCATGAACCTGATTTCAAAGGAATACATAGCCACCAAGGTCGATGGCAGAGGGGTACTTATCCTCAGCGAACGGGCTGGCGCCGCGAGCGAGCTCGGCGAGGCGATAATAGTGAACCCCGACAACAGGGAGGAGACCGTAAGGGCTATCAAGGAGGCCCTTACCATGCCGGAAGAGGAGCAGATAGAGAGAAACAGGACCATGCAGGAGAGACTGAAACGTTACAACGTAACGCGGTGGGCCCAGGAATTCATCGACAGGCTCGAGCACACCAAGGAGCTCCAGCGGGCGCTTCAGGTTCACAGGATCACACCCCAGGTCAGGAAGAGGATAATCGGAGATTACTCGAAAGCGACGAGGAGGCTCCTCCTCCTGGATTACGACGGTACGCTTGTCCCCTTCGCGGGCAAGCCCAGCAGAGCTCAACCCGATCCGGAGCTGAGGAAACTGCTCGGTGGCCTCACATCCGATCGAAGAAATGAAGTGGTCATAATAAGCGGACGTGACAGGAAAACCCTTGATAACTGGTTTGGACCCTTTGACGTCAATCTGGTGGGTGAACACGGGGTCTGGATCAAGGAGAGGGGTGAGGACTGGAGGCTCATAGAGCCCCTCAAAAACGACTGGAAGGAGGAGATAAGGCCTATACTTGAACTCTTCACTGATAGGACGCCGGGCTCGTTTATAGAGGAAAAGGAGTATTCGCTCGTGTGGCACTACAGGCGAGCAAACCCGGAACTCGCCGCCATCAGGTCCAGGGAGCTAAAGGAGACTCTGCTCGATCTCACCCAGAACAGGGACATAGGGGTCCTTGAGGGCAACAAGGTGATAGAGGTCAAGAAAGTAGGCATCAGCAAGGGCAAGGCAGCGCTCAACTGGCTCGAAAAGGAAAACTGGGATTTCATACTGGCCATCGGAGACGATTGGACCGATGAGGACGTCTTTGAGGTGCTGCCGGAAAAGGCTTATTCGGTGAAGGTAGGTTTTGGGTTTTCCAGGGCGGCATACAGAATAGAATCTCCGGAAAAGGTCAGAGAACTTCTCGGGCAACTCGGAGGAAAGTCAGATGAATAAAATCCTGGGTCTTTTCCTCGTCCTTGCGCTTTTGATATTTCAGGGGTGTAAGAAGGAAGAAAGGCTCACCATAGCCGTCGGTGGAGCTCCCAGCGAGGTCGAATACCTGGAGAAACTTATAGGAGAATTCGAGAGGCGGACGGGAATTCACGTCGTGCTGAGGAGACAACCCACCGACACGGATCAGAGGAGGCAGGAACTGGTGATCGCTCTTAAGGCCGGGGAGAGGGATCCCGACCTCTTCTTGATGGACGTGATATGGGTTCCCCAGTTTGCCGCTTCGGGCTGGCTCGAGCCTCTCGATGGCTATGTGAGAGAGTCCGGGATCAGCCTCTCCGATTTTTTCAGCGGCGTGGTGGAGGGCGTCGACAGATACGATGGGAAATTGATAGCCCTCCCGCTCTATGTGGATGGCGGGCTTCTCTATTACAGGAAGGACCTCCTGGAGAGATACGGCTACGCTCCCCCTTCCACCTGGGAGGAGCTGGTGAAACAATCAAAAAAGGTACAGCGAGCGATCAGGAAGAGAAACCCATCTTTTTATGGCTTTGTCTGGCAGGGGGCGCAGTACGAGGGTCTCGTCTGCAATTTCCTCGAGTTCGCCGCATCCAGAGGCGGGGGGATAGTGGATAGCCTTGGCCGGCTTACCATAGACAGGCCGGAAAACACAGAAGCACTTCGATTTATGAGGGACCTCATAGCTCGATACGGGATCAGCCCTCCCAACACGTACACTGAGATGAAGGAAGAGGAAGTGAGGTTGTTTTTCCAGAGGGGAGATGCACTGTTCGAGCGAAATTGGCCCTATGCATGGAAACTCCATCAGGCAGAGGATTCCCCCGTAAAGGGAAAGGTCGGGATGGCCCTTCTTCCATCCTTCAAGGATGGGCGGCATGTCTCGACACTCGGAGGCTGGCACATAGGCATTTCAAGGTTCGCCGACAGGAAAAAGGAGGCCTGGGAGCTCCTGAGATTCCTGATTTCAGAGGAAATACAGAAGAGGCTTCTGCTCGATCTGGGCTGGAACCCGGGGAGAAGGGATGTTTACAGCGATCCAGAGGTACTGAAGGAAGTTCCACAGGCCGAGGTGCTCCAGTCCATATTCGAGAGGGCGATTCCGAGGCCGGTCCTTCCGTTCTACACGCGGATCTCCGAGATCCTTCAGAAATATCTCAATTCCGCCCTTTCTGGCGATATGGAACCCGATGAGGCTCTGAAAAAGGCGCAGAAGGAAGCGGAGTCAGTTTTTTCTCTCTATGAGAAGAAGTGATCTCGGAAGCCCGGCCCTGAGAGAAGCCCTGCCATTTATTTCCCCGGTGCTCCTTTTTGTCCTCCTTCTGGTGGCTCTTCCCGTCATCGGCACGCTTGTGAACAGCTTTATCAGGGACGTGCCCTTCCTCACGAGGAAATTCGTGGGATTTGGTAATTTCGCGAGGCTGTTTAAAGACCCCGGGTTCAGGGGATCCCTCCTTTTCACGGCCGTCTTTCTGCTTATCTCTGTGAGCCTGGAAATGGTTCTGGGCACCCTTTTCGCCCTCACAATGAACGAGCGATTCAGGTTGACCCCTCTTTTGAGAGTGGCCGTCCTGCTCCCCTGGGTTATCCCGGTGGCCGTCGGAGCCCGTATCTGGCAGCTTATCTACAATTATGACTACGGCCTGTTAAATTCGGTTATCATGCTCCTCGGGGGACGCCCGGTGAACTGGCTGGGATCACCGGGCCTGGCTCTCTTCTCGGTGATAGTAGCAGATGTTTGGAAAACTACCCCCTTTGTTGCCCTGATCCTCCTGACGGGACTGAAGGCCATACCAGAAGAGGTCTACGAACAGGCGAAGATAGATGGCACAAATCTCTTCAATCGCTTTTTCCTGATCACCTTTCCGATCCTGAGACCCGTTTTCACCGTTGCCCTTCTATTCCGAACGATCGATGCCCTAAGGGTTTTCGATGTTATCTACGTCCTGACGGGAGGTGGTCCGGGAGGAAGCACGACATCTATCTCTCTCTTCGCATACAGGTACTTCCTTCTCGGCGACTTCGGTCTGGGCTCAGCTTCCTCGGTAATCCTGTTTTTGATAGCCCTCTCCCTCTCGATCCTGTATCTCAGAGCTGCCCGTTTCAAGGAGGCCATGACGTGAGCGAAGAGAGAACGAAGAAGGTATTAATTTCAGCGGGCTCGGTCTTCATCCTGCTTTTCTCGCTGGGCCCTCTGTTATGGATGCTGGCTGTCTCTTTAAGCGGCAATATTGACTTTTTAAGGTCCGGGAGGTATTTAATTACACTGTCTAACTACCTGGACATCGTGAGAATGAGGAATCTGCATTTTACAGATTACATGAGGAACAGCTTGATTATCGCCGCGGTGACTTCATTGATCGTCGTTGTCATCGGACTTTTCGCGGCTTACGCGGTAACCAGACTGAATTTTCCTCACAAGGAGCTTTTCGTTATGGGCATACTGGCCGTTTCTATGTTTCCGCAGATATCGATCGTGGGCTATCTCTTCAAACTCATGTCATCGATCGGCCTCATAAATACTTATCCGTCTCTGATAATTCCTTATGTTGCCTGGACCACTCCGGTGGTTTTATGGCTTTTGACCAGCTACCTCTCGGGGATCCCGAGGGAACTGGATGAGGCGGCCCTTGTGGACGGTGCCTCGAGGAGCAAGGCCCTCCTCAAGGTGATATTTCCCGTCTCAGCTCCCGGAGTATTTTCGGCTATACTGATAGCTTTTATACTTTCCTATAACGAATTTATGTTTGCCCTGATGCTGACCAGCGATTTCAGGGCAAGGACCATTCCCGTGGGGATCGCCCTATTCCAGGGGCTCCACGGGGAGATACCATGGGGATACGTGATGGCGGGGGCGGCCCTGGCCTCCCTGCCGGTGGTTCTCATAGCCCTTTTCTTCCAGAGGTACATCACCGAGGGTCTTACAAGGGGGGCAGTGAAGGGCTAATCAAACGGTCTTGCAAAGGCAGGAAGGTTCCCATGAAAGGAAGAGGGAGGAAATTTGATGAGATCCCTTGAGGAATACAGAGGCATAATAGGCGACGAGGTGATATCCTCGATCTACAAAAAAGCCCGGAGGCTGTATGGGGTGGGAGTTCTACATATAAATTCGACCTACGTAGGCGGCGGCGTGGCCGAGATGCTCACCTCACTCGTTCCGCTGATGAACGATGTCGGCCTTCAGGCTGATTGGAGGACTTTTCACGGTTCGCCCGATTTCTTCACGGTCACGAAAAAGTTCCACAATGCCCTCCAGGGAGATAAGATCAACCTCACGGAGAACAAAAAGAAGGTTTACCTCCAGACCAACGAGAATTTCTCGACATACTGCCACCTCAACCACAACTTCATCATAGTCCATGATCCCCAGCCCCTGCCCCTCATCAAATATTACAAGAAAAAACAGCCCTGGATCTGGAGATGCCATGTGGACCTTACAAACCCTAACAGGGCTTTATGGGAGTTTCTCAAAAAGTTCTTGTTGCGTTATGACATAATCATACTCTCCAGCGAAAAGTACAAGAGAAAAGACCTGCCCGTGGAGCAGAGGATAATATATCCGGCCATAGATCCGCTTTCCCCCAAAAACATGGAGCTCTCCGAGAAGACCATCCGAAACTACTTGAAGAAGTTCAACATTCCCACCGACAAGCCCATAATAACGCAGATCTCGAGGTTCGATAAGTGGAAAGATCCCGAAGGCGTGCTCGAGGTTTACAAGATGGTGAGAGAGGAGGTCGACGCACGTCTTGTCCTTTGTGGCAGCATGGCTCCGGACGATCCCGAGGGCTGGGCCGTCCTCGAGAGAGTTCGCAGGAAGGCAAAGAAGCTGGTTGAAAAGGGCGATGTGATCCTGATCAACAGCGAGAACAGCATCCTTGTGAACGTCCTTCAGAGGGTTTCGTCCTCCGTGATTCAAAAGTCTCTGAGGGAGGGCTTCGCTCTCGTTGTCACCGAGGCGATATGGAAGGGAACTCCCGTCGTTGCCTCCAACGTAGGGGGCATTCCCCTCCAGATAAAGGACGGCGAGAACGGCTTCCTCGTGGAGCCAACGGACCTCAAAGGATTTGCCGAGCGCCTGATATACCTCCTGAAAAACCCCAAGCTCGCCAAGGAAATGGGGAAGAAAGGCAAGGAGATGGCCAGAAAGAATTTCCTTATAACGAGGCTCCTCTCCGATTATCTCGACCTCCTCAACTATCTCAGGACATGCGGATGAATTGACCTGAGGAGCCAAACCGAAGAACCCATCCTTTAATTATTGCCCGTAACTAACTCGCATACTGCCAATTACAAAATCTCGAAAAATGATTTTTCAAATTTTGAAAGATGACTTGACAAATTTGAAACATAATGGTATATTATTACCATGAATATGAAAAGGAACTTATCAAAATGTCCCGTGTGCGGCGGTGAACTGGAGATAACGGAGCTTCGATGTTCGAAATGCGGAACTGTCATCAGGGGACGCTTCAGGCAGTGCGAGTTCTGTAGTCTTGAAGAGGGGCAGCTCGAGTTCCTCCGCCTTTTCCTCGCATCCAGGGGAAACATATCGGAGGTCGCCAAGAGGATGGGGGTGTCTCATCCCACTGCCCGACAGCGGCTTAATGACCTCCTGCGCTCCCTCGGGTATGAGATAGTCGAGGAGGAAGAAGAAAGTCCTGTTGACCTCCTCGAGCGTGGCGAGATCAGCGTGGAGGAGGCCATAGAGCTCATAAAAAGGAGGAAAGAGAGATGAGCGAGGAGATCAAAAAGGTTCTGAAGATGGTCGAGGAGGGCAAGCTCTCATCGGAGGAGGGAGCGCGCCTGGTCTCGGCCATCAAAGAGAGGGAAAAGAAGGAGACCAAAGGAAAGTACCTCCGCATTTCCATCGAGGACGGGGGCGATAGAGTGAACATAAAGATCCCGCTGAAGCTCGCGAGGTGGGCGGCGAAATTCATTCCAGAGGAGAAGGGGATTATACAGATCAACGGCAAAAACGTCAGCGTTCCTTTCGAAGAGGTGATAGAATCGCTTATAGAGGAGCCCGACGAGCTCGTATCCATCGAATCGGAAGACGGCACCAGGGTCCTCATAAGAATCGAGTAAAAGGAGGAAGATATGTGGAGCAGAACATTCTGGGGGTTGCTCCTGGTGGTAATAGGAGCCTGGATTCTCCTTTCCAATTTCGGGATACTCAATTTTGACCGGGACTGGCCCTTTATTCTCATTATAATGGGCTTCTACCTGCTTGTGAGGCCTTCAGGTAAAAAGCCGAAAAAGCCCGATGTCAGGAAAATACTTGACAGACTGGAAAAGGGCGAGATCGACAGCCAGACGGCGGCACGACTTATAAAGGAGGAGAAAAATGAATGAGATAGAGAAGATCCTGAAGCTTTTAGAGGAGGGAAAGATAAACGCAGATGAGGCTTACAGGCTGATCGAGGCAGCCGGGAAGAGGGAGGAGAGGGAGAGGATCGCCAGGGACACTGAGGTCCACAGGGAGTTTAGCCTGAGAGACATTGTCAAGGACTCCATTAAGTCGGTTCTCTCCACGATACCGATGACCATAAAGGGTTCAGTCTCGGCAATGAGCATCAATGAAGTTATACCGATTGAAGGACTCGAGGAACTGGAGCTCGACATAAGCGCGGGAGATGTAGAGCTTAAAACTTCCAGAGAAGTAAACGACATCAAAATCAAGGGCTCAGGTGCACTACAGAGAAGCGGATCGACGATCAAGCTCGTCGGAGACCTCAGTGTCCTTTTGCCGCCCCTGAAAAAACTCACGATCAGGATGAATGCGGGTGATCTTGACGCGCAACTGGAGGGCGAGGAGGTCGAGGTATCTGTTAAGATGGGCGATGCCGACATTCGCCTGTCTGCGGACAGTGGCAGAGCTGAGGTCAACATGGGCGATATGGACCTGA
>JAGGUL010000063.1 GCA_021158525.1 Candidatus Hydrothermota bacterium
AAGACTGACAGGATAGCCATTATATCCTGTAACACGTGCGTGAGGTTCTGCGGGACCGGAGGACTTGAAAGAATGGAGGAGCTTGCGTCGCAGCTGAGGAGGGATGGTTTCACCGTGGTCGATGAGCTCCTCCTGACAGCGGCCTGCATAAGGGATTACACCGAGCGAGCTCGGCTGAGCAAGAGCATAAATAAGGTAATAGCCCTGACCTGCGATGCGGGCTGGACGAGCATAAAGCAAGCCCTCCCCGGTGTGGAAGTCATCAAGGCCAACGAGACCCTGGGAATAATGATCGTCAGCCCTTCAAAGGGCGTCCTGAAATTGATGAAAGCCTTCGAGAAATATAAGAAAAGAGAGGGCGACGAGTTTGGCCTTCTGACGGGGGAACCCATGAAGAAAAGGGTCTTAAACCTGGAGGTGTCGGAATGATAGTCTCGCTGAGAAAGATCTCATACACGGAGCTCAAAAGCCAGCTTAAAAAGGACGATAAAATCGTTATCTGGTCCTGCAACAACTGCGTCAAGTTTTGCAAGGGCCTGGGCGGCAGGGAAGCCATGAAAAGCCTCAAAGAGAAGCTGGAAAAGGACGGATTTAACGTGATTCACACCGAGCTCATCGGCCTCTCCTGCGTCCTCGACCTGGTTCACCTGAGAGCGATCGAAGAACCCACGAAATCGATCTTCGAGGATGCTACGGTCATCATACCCCTGACCTGCGAGGACGGATATGCCAATCTGAAACACATTTTCCCCGGCAAAAGGATTGTCGATGTCCCCCTGACCGTGGGCCTGGGCGTGTTCTCGACGGAATTCGGAGAACTGCGGCTCACCATTCCCTTTGAGGAGACCGGGCTCAAATTCACTCCGGAAGGCATTCCCCTCGAGGAAGTTGCCAAGAAACTGGGCGTCTACGCTGGGCCCTTTTGATCGAAAATGAATAAGGATTTCGAGCCACACATACTCGCTTTCTGCTGCAACTGGTGCGCTTACGCCGGGGCCGATATGGCCGGCGTCTCGCGGTACCAGATGCCTCCATCCTTCAGGATTATCAGGGTGATGTGCACAGGAAGGGTCGATCCCCTCTTCATCCTCCATTCTCTGCTCATGGGGGCCGATGGAGTGATCGTGGCCGGCTGCCACCCCGGAGACTGCCATTACATAAGCGGAAACATTAAGGCCCAGCAGAGGGTTAAATTCCTCAAATCTCTCCTCGAACAGACCGGGCTCAGCGACAGGATAGAGATGTATTACGTCTCAGCCGGCGAAGGCAGCCGATTCGGGTACCTCATATCGGAATTCACCGAGAAAATAAGGAAACTGGGACCAAATCCACTGAAATCTCTGCCCAAACCGGAGCCAGGGCGTAACAAGAGGGAAACTCTCTACAACGAGCTCGTCGCCATCTTCCGCGGGCTCAACTTAACGCCAAAACCCTGGAAGCCGAAGGAGGATGAGCTGATTCCCGGATTCGGCACCCCGGTTTTCGATCCCGATAAGTGCGTGGGTTGCGGCGCCTGCTATCAAAACTGTCCCGAAAATGTCATCATGATGGAGGATACGAACGGGATCAGAAAGATCTCCCACTATCACTGGAGCTGTATCACCTGCCGGACCTGCGAGGAGGTTTGCCCCAACGAAGCGGTGAGGGTTGAGCCGGGCTTTGACCTCGAGGCCTTCCTGAATAAAGTCGTGATCGACGACGTGAAACTGCCTCTGATAAAATGCAGGATCTGCGGTAACTTCTTCGTGCCCGAGCCGCTCCTCGTGAAAATTAAGGGCGAGGATGTTCCCGTTCCCGCGGACCTGCTCGACGTGTGCCCCGAATGCAGGAAGAAGATGGCCGCAGAGAAGCTCCTGGCGCTGACAGGTAACCTGAAATGATCTGAAAAGAGATTTTTAAGTCGGTATTTGAAATTTTCACGCTGTCCGAGGGGATTTAGAGTGTCACAAAGGACGTTATAAATGAATGGAGATTGCGCGAGGGATGAGCAGAGGGACAGATAAATGGATCCTGATCGCTAAAACGCGTCGGGTAAGTGAGTTTTTGCAAACAAAAACAGTGGGAACCCTGAATACAGCGATTTTCACTGAAATAGGTGTAGTCTGTGCTGGAATCGGAAAGTACGGAAATCTGAGAGCTATGGTTTCCCGGAGAAGACGGAATAGTTTGCCTGGAAGTTAAATGTCCTAAAAGCAGAAGTGGCGTTTAAGTCACATACCTGCCGGAAGGGAATTAGCGTGAAGATAAAAGGAGCTCTGGTGGATTCCCTTCAGCTTGAGAAACTTAAGGAAGATCCTACCTGTTCGTGACAGAGAGGAGCACCTTCAGGGATCCGGTCGCATGTGAACTCAACGTCAGGGCGATGGCATTGAATGCCGACTTCGGAACCATTCCGGGTTCTTCACTGTTATCTGAGGCTCAACATGCTGCTCACAGCCTGTTCCCTGAGGCAAGAAGTAATCGGCACCGGGAATCGGAAAGACAAATAACAAGGCCTCCTGCTGCAGTTCGAGCTCAATGAGGATTGCGGGGAAGATCCCGGGATAGTGAAATATCCTTCCTATTTTTCCCTGTGGTGGCGGGGGCGCGGTTTTACCGCGCCCCCGCCACCCCTATCACAGAAAAAACTCAAAATCCTTTGACGAGCACGTTGCCTCTCAAACGGACCTCGTGAAATTCTCCCCTCGCGTCAAGAAATCCACAGCTTATCTCCTCCCGGGGTTCGCAGGACAAAACCGAATCGATCGCGATCGCCAGGCTGTCGCTGCCGGGTCTGACACGGGCCCAAATGAGGCAGATAACTTCGTCCTTCACTGGGGCGATACATCCCCGACGGGCCTCTATCCCGATGGCAAGACTCCTCACATCCCTGACCTCTGAGGTGTCGGCAGATCGGATATAATAGGCCATCCTCACATCGAACTTTCCTGCCTCCCTGTCCCAGAAAGTCACCAGCTCCTCATGCCCCGAGAGGGTCACGCTGTCTACGATAACCTTTCCCCTGCATTCACACAGGTCGACCTGGAACTGCAGCGATTCCCACTCCTCACCGGCACTGGCATAGATCGGAATGATCAGATTCCCTTCCCTCGCCATGACGGGAGGCATGTGAAGGCTCCAGTTCCCGCCTCCGAGCAGTAACAGGCTCAAAAGCCACACAAACAACTCTCTGCACCTCCCATACTCCAATATACAAAAACCATGCCAATTTGCCTACACCGGAGATTTATCAGTAAGCGGCTACAAATAAGTGGCTTAATTGCTCGAGGGTCGGCCGATAATTTCCCCAAATTTCCAGATTCTGGAAAAATTTTCTATTTTATGGATTGAAGCCCTCCACCTCCCCTGCATATTTTCTCACGGCCTCGGCCACTATCTTCGATATAGAGGGATAGCCCTTCTCCGCCTTCAGGATCCAGAGGGTTTTAATCACGTCCTCGGGAAGGGAAAGGGTGATCTTTCTGTTCTTCACCTTCCTTCCTGCCGACTTCTCCGCGACCTCGTCTATGTAGCTCTTCCTGGCCTTCTTTATTTTCTCCCCGATTTTTTCCATCTCTTCTTTTCTGGGGCTCATTTTATCCTCCCGAGAATTTTCTCTATCAATTCCCTGAACTCAACCGCGACCCTGTGGGAGGGAGCGTGGTGCCAGATGGGCCTCCCGAGGGCTACGGCTTCCCTTATCTTCACCGAATGGGAGAGCTCGCCGAGGATCAGGTCGCCGTACTCTTCCTTGAGGCTGGAAGCGACGGTCTTCCCCATTTTCGTCCTCCTGAGCTGCCCCATTATCACCATCCCGGCCATCTTCGGCCTGACACTGGCATATTCGCCGATCTTATCTATGGTATCGAGCAGATCCTGCAGGCCCAGGGCTGAGTACACCGAGAGATCAAGGGGGACGATCACGTGGGTGGCCGCTACGAGGGAATTGGCCGTGAACAGGCCCAGGCTCGGCGGAGTGTCGATCACGGCAAAATCGTATTCCCTGCCCGCAAGATACCTCTTCAACCTGAAGAAATTCTCGAACCTCGTATCGGTCTCGAAGCGCGATAGCCTTATGTCGCTCCCGAGAAGGTGCAGAGAGGCACCTTTTTCCACCTCAACTTCAAAGGGCGGGGGATTTCTTCCCTCGAAAAGAAGGTGAACCCGCGCTTCACCCGGAATCTCCTCCTGAAAGGTGTAGGTCAGGTTGCCCTGGGGATCCATATCAACGGCGAGAACTCTATTTCCAGCCTCAGCGAGGGCTGACGCGAGGTGAAAGGCCAGCGTGGTCTTTCCAACTCCTCCCTTCTGATTGGTTACCGCTATTATCTTCATGGCCTGATTTTAAGGCAAACTTATACCGAAGTCAATAATTACTTATTTACTACTTGCATTATTTGCTGAAATACGTATTTATCAGTGGCATGAGGTGAAACTACAGAGGCCCTGCAACTGCGGGGCTGTGTCTTTAGAGAATATATTCATCGACGGAGAGACAGGCCAGCTGAATCGCAGTGACAGATTTCCCCGAATTTTTAAGAGAGTGAGGCTCCCTGGGCCTTTAGGAAATTTCGCCGGATTAAAAGATTCCCGTGAGTTTCGCCGGATTAGACCCCGGTGTCCCTGATGGTTTGACCGCATGATTCAGAATTCCACCTGCTTTCTGGATAAAATGTCCGAGAGGCCCTCCGTTCAGGATGCATAAAGCATGTGTATTCGAGGATACGTTCTCCTCCCGCGGAAAATGTGCCGTTGATGCCCTTTGCCCGGCCGGGATCGAAGCCAGTGCACCCCCTCGGCCGGGATACGGGAACGATTTCTTTCGAGGGATGCCGGCCGAAACCTATTGGAATAAGTTTCTCGCCTGAGAAGAGAGCGTAGCACGGTATTGTCACATAAAAGCCCATAAGCCCACTCACCACCTCGAACCCCCGTGGATCGGGGTCGGAATTCCCTTCAGGCCCTCCCCGCCCTCTATTTGCCCCCAGGACGTTCCGATTCTCATCGATGCGATATCGACAACATCGAGGACGAGGTTCTGATTTTCCCTCACCCTGGCCCGGACCCTCAGAAACTCGCTTCTTATCTTTCGGAGCAGCCCCTCCTCGGCCGTCGCCTGAACGAGGCCCGTCTCGTCCCCGAGAAAGAGAAAGAGGAGCCTCCCCCTCCTCACCCTCTTCACCCTTGCGTCGAGAAGGTAGAGGTCGATTCGGACCTCTTCGCCTGTCCGCCGGAAAAGCTCAGCGACCCGGAGGGGAAGCCTGCCGGGAAGGAGCGCCAGCGGATGCTCCCCGGGCAGGAAGCCGAGGCTCTCGTACATCCTGACCATCTCTTCGAACCGATCGGACGGCGGAAGGTCGATCCCGAACTCCCCGTTCCCAAGGAGAGACAGGACCTGCCGCCTTTTGTCGGGCTCCAGGACGTCGAGGGCCCCCGAATCCAGAAGGCTCAGCTTCTCCCTCGACGTAAGCTTCACCCTGGCGGAAAAATCGCGGAGTGAAAAGAAATTTCGCTTTCCCCTCTCGCTTAGGATCTTCCTCACGGCCGCCGACCCGAGGTACTTTATCCTCCCGAGCCCCGTCCTGATCTCATCCCCCTCCAGGCTGAAATCGGCGGAGCTGGCCAATATGCTCGGGGGCAGAACCCTGATCCCTTTCCGCCGGGCTTCCTCGGCATAGACGGAGAGCCTGTAGTACCCGCCGTCGGCCCTCAAAAGGGCGGCGAAGAAAACCTGAGGGTAATATACTTTGAAGTAAAGGGCCTTCTCAGCCATCCAGGCATAGGACACGCTGTGGGCCCTGTTGAAACTATAGGAGGAGAACCTCAGGGGGAGGGAGTATATCTTCTCGGCGTCCGACCTGCTGAAGCCCCGTTTTGACGCCCTTTCTACGAAATAGCGGCGGAGCTCCGGCGAGCCTCCCTTTTTGAATTCCCTCCTGAGTCTCTCCGCCTCCTCGACGCTTACACCCAGCGTCCTCACGGCGACCTGCATGACCTGTTCCTCGAAAAGGAGCACCCCCTCGGTCTCGGGGAGCAGTCGGAGAAAGAGCTCATCGGGCCTTTTCCTACCCTCCCTGAGGGCGAGGTAAAGCTCCTTCATCCCAGATTCGGTGGGCCCCGGCCTTATCAGGGCCAGGGCGAAGGAGAGCTCTTTCAGGTTGCGGGGCTTCATCCTCTTGAGGAGGGCCATCATGCCGGGGCTCTCGATCTGGAAACACCCGATCGTGTCGCCCTCGGACAGGGCGGCGTATACCCTTTCATCGCCTTCGGGGAACTCCCTCACCCCCGTTTCCCTCATGCACTCGGATATGAGCTTCAGGCCCCTGACCGAAAGAAAATCCAGCTTTATGAGCCCGAAATCCTCCACTGTCTCCTTATCGAAGTGGCACTGGGGAACGCCCTTGCTCGAGTTCTGGATCGGGAGGTAATCCTCCAGGGGAGTCGGGACGAAGAGTACACCGCCCACGTGAAGGGAAATCTCCCGCGGCAATCCTCTCAGGGAAGCGGCCAGCTCGTATATCTCCGCCAGGCCGTCGGGCACATCGGCCTTGAGGAGGGCATCGGGGTCCTCATAAAAAGGGGCCCTCTCCTTGAGCTCGGAGGACTCCCCCGGTGAGAACCCGAAGGCCCTCAGGGTATCGTACAGAGCCGAGCGGGCCCTGTAAAACCTGAAGGTGGACACCATCGCCATCCCGACTTTCCCGCGAAGGGGAAAACCGGGCCCGAACAGATAACTCAGGATCTCCCCCCTGCCGCCCGCCTCGAGGTCGATATCTATGTCCGGAGGCGACCTCCTCCCCCGATTGAGAAACCTCTCGAAATAGAGGTCGTGTTCCATGGGGTTGACGTGGGAGATGCCGAGGAGATATGCCACAAGAGAGGATGCCCCCGACCCCCTGAGATTGTGGAGTATTCCCCTTTCCCTCGCGTAGTCAACCAGATCCCTGACGAGAAGGAAATAGGGGACGAAGCCCATCTCCTCTATCACCCCGACCTCGTAAAACAGCCTCTCCCTGACCTCGGAAGGCAGTGGCATCCCGAACTTCCTCCTGGCGGCCTCGATCGCGAGCTCCCTGAGCGAGGTGGAGTAAAGGTCTGGGGGCAAGCCCGGAACGGCGTCGGCCGGATCGAACTCGCACATCTCCGTCACCTCGAAGGTCCTCATCGTTATCTCGTGGGCAAGCTCCCCGAAGAACCTCGACAGCTCCCCGGGCCTCAGGATCCTGTTATGCCTGAACTTGCGAGCCCGGGCTCGCAGCCTGGGATAGGGCTTGCCCTCCTTCAGAGAGCGAACCAGGAGGTAGTGCCTGAGGTCTCCCTCGTATTCGACGGGCTGAACCAGAAGGAGGGGCAGGCCGAGCTTCCTCGAGAGGCTGTAGGCTGTTCTCCTGTTGCCCGTGTCGATCCCGATATAAAGAGGCCCGTCCTCTCGGCAGGACAATATGGGGAGCTGAAGGCGCCCTTCGGGGACAAAGATCCTGATGACTCCCTCGCCTCCGATCTTCCCGAGATTGAGGGCCCTGAGCAGTGTCATCATGCCCTTCCCTTCCCTGACGAAGACCAGCAGCCTTCCACCGGGCACTTTCACCTCCGTGCCGTAAAGGAGTTTCAACCGGGCCCTTCTCGCCTCACTCCTCGCCCATCCCCAGGCATGCAGGCTCCCGGGATCGGCGACTCCAAGGGCCTCGAGACCGTACTTTTCGCTCAAAATGTGGAAGTCGGACGGGACGATCGCCCCGACCGAGAAGGCCGTGTGTACCCTGAGCGGCACGTAAGGGAGCTTCATCTTGTGAGCGAAGCGGTTTTGAGCACGTAACCGTGGGCTTTATCGAGGGAGTAAAGGGAGGAAAGCTTGAGCTCCCTGGCGGTCAGAATCGCCCCGAAGCCGAATTTCCTCCTTATGAGGTCCACCGAGGCCTGAATTCCCCTCTTTCTCCCCTCGAAGAGCTCCGGCTCGTATCCCTGACGGAGGTCGCTTCCCGTGACCCCGAGAAGCCTTATGGACAGATCGGCCTTCCCGTAAATGGGCATGAAGAGCTCCCTGGCGATCTCATAGATAAGAGAATGCTCGTCGGTGGGACGGCTGAGGCTCCGCGAGCGGGTTATGGTCGTGAAGTCGGAGAACCTGACCTTGAGCCCTATCCTTCCGGCTTTCAATCCCTCCTCCCTCAGCCCGCTGGCGAGCCTGTCGGAGAGGTAGGAGAGGTGGGCGAGGAGAAGGTCCAGGTCCCACAGGTCCTCCAGAAAAGTGGTCTCCCGTGAAAGGGAACGTGGTGGGGCCTGCGATTGAAAATCGCAGGCCCCACCACGGACATCTTTTCCTCTCGACGCATAATATAGATACTCGCCGTGAAGCCCGAAAAGGGAACGGAGGGCTTTGAGGGAGAGCCCCCTGAGGTCCCTCACCTTCTTTATGCCGAGCCTGAGCAGAACCTCACGGGTCTTGTGTCCTATTCCGGGCAGGGCCTCTATGGGAAGCTCGCCCAGAAAATTCTCCTCATCTTCGGGGCGAAGGACGAAAAATTCCCCGGGCTTTGCCCTCTCCGTCGCCAGCTTGGCGAGCAACCTGTTTCTCGCCAGGCCCCCCGATATGGATAGCCCCAGATCCCTCTCCACCTCTTCCTTTATCCTCCGTGCGTAAGAGGGGAGGTCGGGGTAGAGCAGGGTCAGCGAGGAGAGGCCGAGATAGGCCTCGTCGAGGGATGCCGGCAGGATGTGGGGAGTGTAGCGATAGAGCAGACGGAAGAACTTCTCCGAGAATTCCCGGTATACCTGGAAATGGCCCCTCAGAAAAACGCAGTTCGGGCAGAGCTCGCCGGCCCTTCTGAGAGGCATCCCCGAGTGAACTCCGTATTTCCTCGCCTCGTAAGATGCGGTGGATACCACTCCCCTCTCCCACGGCAAGCCTCCCACCACCACGGGCTTGCCCCTGAGAGAGGGGTCCATGAGAACCTCCACGGCGGCGAAAAAGGCGTCGATGTCGAGGTGCAGTACAGAAAGTTCCTGCCGGGATCCCATTTTCAATACCTCCTTATTATTCCCACCACCCTGCCCAGGATCTTCAGGTCTCTGGCCTCGATGGGTTCGTAATCGGGGTTCTCGGGGAAAAGGTAAAGCCTGCCTCCTACCTTCCTGAGCCGCTTCAGCGTGACGCCCCTATCGGGCAGGTAGGCTACCACCATCTCGCCGGGTTCCGCCGATTCGCTCTTCTCCACGATTATTATGTCGCCGTCATCCACGTATGCATCGATCATGCTCTTGCCCTCCACCCTGAGCGCGAAAAGCTCGCCCGTCCGCCTCTCCACTAGCCACTCCGGGATCTCGATCTCGTCTCCGGCCTCAAAGACCTCGATGGGGCCGCCAGCGGGCACGAAGCCCAGGAGGGGCACCACCCTGCCCCTTTTAACGGGGAACTTCAGCCTTATCTGCCGCCAGCCCCGCCCCCTTTCGATCAGGCCCTTTCTCTCCAGCGCCCTGAGGTGCTTGTGAACCGTGGCGGTGGAGGAAACCCCCAGATGGCGGGCTATCTCCTCTATAGTGGGAGCTATGCCCCTCTCTTCCAGCATCTTCTTTATGTATTCGAGCACCTTTTTCTGTCTCTCTCCTCTCATAATTTTCGCCCAAATTTTTGCCATATTTAATTTACCGCCACAGGGAAATTTTGTCAAGAGGCCGGCGCTTTTCGGCCTCATCAGGGCCAGACCGCAGGATCGACGGGGTTAGTCTGGGGTCGGGCCGTGCAACTTGCACGGCCCGACCCCAAGCAATTTACTGAAACTCAATAAGTTACAGCACACCCCCGCGTGCGTGATGCACGCCCTCTCTTTCCGTTGCGGGACAAGGGATCGACGATGCCATCTTAATCCTCCGTTTCCATTGTGGCAGAAGGAATAGGCGGGTTTTACCCTCTCGGAAATGGCCGATAGAATTTTGCGCACAGTTAAATATTTTCCAAAATTTTGGAGCTCAAGAAGTTCTGTGGGGTCGGGTCGTGCAACCTGCACGACCCGACCCCAAACCAACAAACCAGAACCCCAAATCTAACCTCGGATTACAGCCAGGGACAAAAGGTTTACCGGGTGAGAGCTACTGCTTCAGGAACTTCTCCTCGATGTGGCGATTCACGTCCTTCTCGGCAAAGTCGAGGGCGGTCATGACCGCGTTCATTATGGCCTTGGGGGTGGAGCGGCCGTGGGATATAAGCACCACCCCGTTGACGCCCAGGAGCGGAGCGCCGCCGTACTCCTCGTAATCGAATTTCTTCTTCAGGCTGATAAAAGTGGGCCGGAGAAGGATGTACCCCATGAGAGCAAAAGGATTGCGTTTTATCTCGGCGGTGAGCAGATTTTTTATCAAGCCCAGGGACCCCTCCCCGAACTTGAGGACCACGTTGCCGGTGAAGCCATCTGTCACCACGACCTCGGCCCGCCCCTCGAGTATGTGGTTGCCCTCGACAAAGCCTATAAAGTTGAGGTCCTTCCGCTCGCCGAGAAGGGATTTGGCCTCGATGACGAGGGGATTGCCCTTTCCCTCTTCCTCTCCTATTGAGAGAAGCCCCACCCTCGGCAACTCAACTCCCTTGACGTATTGAACGAAAAGCGATCCCATCACCGCGAACTGAACCAGGTCCTGGGGCTTCACCTGGGCGTTGGCTCCCACATCGAGGAGCAGGGCCGTCCCCATCAGGGTGGGTATCATAACGCCGATGGCGGGCCTACGGACACCCTTAATTCGGCCGAGAAGCGAGAGGGAAAAGGCCATAATGGCACCGGTGTTGCCGGCGGAGACGAAGGCATCTGCCTCGCCCTCTTTCACCATCGAAAGGCCCAATGCAATGGAGGACCTCTTCTTCTTGAGGGCCAGAGATGCCTTCTCGTGCATATCGATCTTCTCGTCGGTGTGGATGATCTCAAAGGGCACTTTGCCCCTGAATTTGATCCTTTTGAATTCTTTCTCTATCAGGGATTTATTGCCAACGAGAAAGAGCTGAAGGTCTTTCCTTCGGCCGATAGCCCTCAACGCGCCCCTGACCTCCACACAGGGGGCTTTGTCGCTCCCCATGGCGTCGAGGACCACCCGCTTCATTCAGGCCATCACTCTTTGGTCTTCACCATCAACACAGGCCTGTCCTTGTAATAGCCACAGTTCCTGCAGGCTCTGTGAGGAAGCTTGGGCGCGCCGCAATTGGGGCAGATAGTAATCGTGGGCATGGCGGCCTTATAATGGGTGCGCCTTTTCCTCGATCTTGAGCGCGAATGTTTCCTTTTCGGAGCTGGCATTTCTTTCCTCCTTGTATATTTAAAACCTCAAACATGTGGTAAAATAGTCAATGACTAAAATGTCTAATCTTCTGGGGAAGGGCATAACCTCCTTACAGGGAAACTTCTCCCTGGCTGAAAAGTCTACCTCA
>JAGGUL010000125.1 GCA_021158525.1 Candidatus Hydrothermota bacterium
GAAATTAACAGGGCTATAGTCAGGTTGTATAATCAGCTTGAGAGGGTTCACAGGAGGAAAGGAGGTTAACCAGCGATGAGTAAGAAAACGAAGATTTCGGTAAGAACTAATTTTGAGGAAGAGGGGCCTCAGTTTTTCAAGGTCATTATGGCCTTTCGGCGATCCGCAGAACTGAAGATGTAGCTGGCCGAAACAAGGACCTCTGCGCCGGCTCTTTTCGCGAGCGGCGCCGTTTCGCCGTTTATACCTCCGTCGATGGCCAATCTGTAGCTATAGCCCTTTTCCCTCTTTAGCCTGGCCAGCTCCTCTACCTTGGGCAGGACCTCGGGCATAAATTTCTGCCCCGCGAAGCCGGGATTCACGCTCATCACGAGAATCCATTCCAGCTCGCCGAGGTAGTCGCGGATGGCACTCACCGGCGTGGGAGGATTGATGGCCAGGCCGGCCTTTTTGCCGAATTTTTTTATTTCCCTGAGGGTTTCTTCTATGGGGCTTCTGGCTTCGGGATGAAAGATGATTATGTCCGCTCCAGCATCGGCGAAATTCTTTATGTACTTCAAAGGATCCGCGATCATCAGGTGGGTATCGAGAGGTAATCCTGTCATCTTCCTGATCGCCCTGACGATAATGGGGCCGAAGGTGAGGTTCGGGACGAAGCATCCGTCCATCACATCGAGATGCAGGAAATCGGCCCCTGCCTTTTCGACGCTCTCTATCTCCTCTTTGAGCTTTGTGAAATCCGCTGATAATATGGAGGGCGAGACGAAGAAGCTCATTTTCTCCTCAGAGAATCGATTTCCTCTATGATTTTCTCGATGATTTTGAAGCCTTCGAAGTTTTTCCTCGTCCTTTTTTCCCGAAAGATCCGTTCCAGATTGCCGTAACCATGTTTTTCGTAGATGTAAGCTTGAAGTAGGAGCTCGAGTTTGTCAGCGGCTCTCACGAGCCGTCCCTCGGGCGTTGACCTCTCTTCGAACTCGAGCCAGAGATCAACCAGCTCGGGAAGGCCTGCTTTATCAAGTATGTCCGATACCGCTCGTTTCTCGCCTTCTCTAATGGGCTCTTCGCCGATGTAATCGCGGGATTCGAGGTGGAGATCGCCGATTTTCGCTTCCCCGATCTCGTGAAGGAGGGCTATCTTGAGGGCTCGGGCTTCATCGAGTTCAGCGCCTTCCCTTTTCAGAAGCTCGGCGAGAAGGAGGGTGAGAAAGGCCACGCCGAAGGAATGATCGGCCACGCTTTCGACTGGCTGTACGCCGTAATACAGCCAGCCCGATCTGGGCACTCGCTTCAGCCTGAGAACCTCGTCGAGAGCATCTATCAGCTCTTTCACGTCCATGACATGTACCTGTAATAAGGCGTTAAATGTTTGTATTTGGCGAAGGCCTTGACGAGTAGGAGCCCGGCCACGAAACCGCCTATGTGTGCAAACCAGGCCACTCCGCCTTTAGAACCATAGGAAGCCGGCAACGACAACAGGCCGTAAAAGAATTGAATGATAAACCAGAAGCCGAGCACGACCAGGGCCGGTATTTTAACGAGCCGATAGAAGAGGCCGAAGGTGAAGGGATCAGGTATGAGGGTCAGGACGCCTGCTCTCGGGTAAAGGATGAGGTAAGCGGCGAGGACGCCGGAAATGGCGCCGGAAGCCCCGATACTGGGGACCTTGGAGCCGGCGCTGAAGATTATGTGGGTGAAGGAAGCGGCGATTCCGCAGATAAGGTAGAAAAACAGGTATCTCGTATGGCCCATGGCGTCTTCCACGTTGTCGCCGAAGATCCAGAGGTAGAGCATGTTCCCGGCGATATGCATGTAGCCGCCGTGGAGGAACATGGAAGTTATGAGGTTTATGGGGATCGCGCTGGGCGGGTGGATGTCGACGAAGTGGGTGTATTCGTAAGGTATGACTCCGTAGCGCAGAATGAAGGCGTTGAGGTATCTCCCCAGGCTAAGTTCGTAAAGGAAAACGAGGACGTTGATACCTATGAGGACATAATTAACGTATGGCTTGCCCCTCGATGGAAGATCGTCTTTTAACGGAAGCACTTATTCCTCAGTCCTTTTGCATGGGAATTTTTAGCCCGTGCTTTCTGGCAGTTTCGAATGCCTTCTCGTATCCGGCATCGGCATGCCTTACGACGCCGAGCCCGGGATCATTGGTGAGGACCCTCTCGAGCCTCTCGTCCATTTCCTTTGTGCCGTCAGCAACGATTACCATGCCGGCGTGGAGCGAGTAGCCTATGCCCACTCCTCCTCCGTGATGGAAGGACACCCATGAAGCGCCCGAAGCCACGTTGAGCATCGCATTGAGAATGGGCCAGTCGGCGACAGCGTCGGAGCCATCCTTCATGGCCTCAGTTTCCCTGTAGGGAGAGGCCACGGAGCCGGTGTCGTGGTGATCCCTGCCGATGACTATGGGGGCTTTGATCTCGCCCTTTCTGACCATTTCGTTGATGGCAAGGCCAAACTGAGCTCTCTCGCCCTGGCCGAGCCAGCAAATCCGGGCAGGCAGGCCCTGCCAGTGTACTTTCTTCTGAGCGAGTTCTATCCATCTTTTCAGGTGATCATCGTAAGGGAAGAGCTCAAGAACTTTTCTATCGGTGGCATATATGTCCTCGGGCTCACCAGAGAGAGCTACCCAGCGGAAGGGCCCTTTTCCTTCGGCGAAAAGGTCCCTTATAAAAGCCGGGACATAGCCCTGGATTTCGAAGGCGTCCTTCACCCCGTTGTCATAGGCGAGCCTTCTTAGATTATTGCCGTATTCAAAGGTCACGGCCCCGGCTTTCTGCATCTTGAGGATCGCCTCAACGTGCTCCACCACCGAGTCGCCGACGCGCTTCAGATATTCATCGGGATCCCTTCTTCTGAGCTCATCGGCCTCTTCCACCGTCAACCCCTTGGGAATGTACCCGTTGAGGGGATCATGGGCGGCAACCTGGTCCGTGAGCACATCGGGCACAAATCCCCTTCTGACCAGCTCGGGGTGGACCTCCGCTGCATTCCCGAGAAGTCCTATGGAAAGGGGCTCTCCCTTTTTACGGGCATCTTCAGCCATGGTGAGGGCCTTATCGACATCGTCGGTCCAGGTGTCAAGATAGCCGGTCTTGATACGCCTTTCTATGGCCCAGGGATTGACCTCAACGGCAATGAGTACTCCGCCGTTCAGCGTGGCCGCGAGGGGCTGAGCTCCTCCCATTTCCCCGAGGCCCGCTGTTAGCACAATTTTGCCCTTTAACGTGCCTCCGAAATGCTTCAGTGCCGCGGCATAGAAGGTCTCATAGGTACCCTGGAGAATGCCCTGGGTCCCGATGTATATCCAGCTTCCCGCCGTCATCTGGCCGTACATTATGAGGCCCCTCTCTTCCAGTTCCCTGAAATATTCCCAATTGGCCCACTTTGGGACCAGATTGGAATTTGCAATCAGGACCCTCGGCGCCCAGGGATAGGTTTTGAAAACGCCGATCGGCTTTCCTGATTGCACGAGAAGCGTTTCGTCGTTTTCCAGTTCCTGAAGTGTCCTGACTATGGCATCGAAGGCCTCCCAGCTCCTGGCTGCCCTGCCTGTTCCGCCATACACAATGAGATGAGCGGGATCCTTCGCCACATCGGGATCGAGGTTGTTCATCAGCATCCTCATGGCAGCTTCTGTGTGCCAGTTTTTGCAGGTGAGGGATGTCCCCCTGGGTGATCTGACAACCCTGTTTTCAGCTGATGACATTTCGTTCACCTCCCTAAAACCCAAGAAATCAGATCATACCACTAATTCCAAAACTCATATTTATGACCGATTCCCTGACGTTGTATCTCGTGTCCCCGTCATATAGATAATAGTTCAGAGGGGTGAAGGATGTTCCAAATTCAAGCTTCATGCCGTTTCTCAATATGTAACCTATGCCGAAGGAGAAAGAGGGATACCAGAAATCCTGCCTGACGTAGCTTTTTGTTATCGAGGCGCCAACCCTGAGAGGAGTTCTGTCGAGAAGCAAGTGCTGAAAAGCCAGGGAAAACCTGTGGGAATCGTGATATTCTTCCCCACCGGTATATGCCGTATCTATACTACCCCAGGCAGCATAGGTGTAAGAGAAGAAAATAGCCGTGGGGAGTTTGGCCGGGGGTTTTAGACAGAAATGTGCCGCCATCTCAAGGGGATACATCCTTTCAAGATCGCCCTTGAGTTTAGCGGGCAGGGAAAAGAGAAAAGACGAAGCCAGATATTCCCTCTTGTAGAGAAGGTTCAGTGAAGCCGTAAATCCCGACATGTCATAATTATGGGTGTATTGCTGCTCCGTGTCGGGGAGAGCCATGTAGTAGTACTCCTCCCTCAGGCTGCCCATCAGATAGCTCAACCTTATTCCGCCGTAAAATGGGCCCTTTATCCTCGAGCCGAAGGAAAGGAAGGTCTCATAGATTTTGCCCCTATTTTTGTCGTGTTTTTCTCTGAGAACCGTGTAGGCATCGGATCGCTCTATTCTGTCGTAGTCATAGGTCAGGTCATAGCGCGGATAGAACCCCATGGCGAGGCCTTTCCCCCCCATTTTGTATCCGATCGCTGTGAACCCTATGTTGGAGTAGTTCCAGGCCTTTGAGTAGATGGTGGCTTCTCCTACTGTGTTGTCAAACTGGTCATAGGCGAGGACTCCCCTTTTCTCCGTATGGGAGCTAAGGTTGAAGGAAAACCTGTAACATATGGCTTTTTTACCTGCCCCGAGGAATCCGGGCAGAAGGGCTCCCGGCATCTTCGCTCCCGAGAGCGCGAGCACTCCCGGCGAGCTCATGAGCTCCTGACCGATTCCCTCCTGTACAAAGAGCTGTCCGAAGCTAAGAGTCGCTGCCAAGATCATTCCGAGAAAAGTCATTGTCCTTAACCTCCTGTTTTGACCTCCTCTCCTTGAGAAAGAGGAGGATAAGAAATACGATAAGGCCAACTGTTATCGAGGCATCGGCCACATTAAAAATTGCCCATCTCAACTTGTTGCCAATACCCACATCGATAAAATCCACCACCTCACCGTACCGGAAACGATCTATCACGTTTCCGGCAGCAGCGCCCGTCAGCAAACCATAGATAATGATGAAGGATAGGTCAGTCTCTTTCAAGAGGAGAAAGAAGAAGAGGGCTATGGTCAGGATGGAAAATGTTCTGTAAGGAAATTTCTTTCCGAGGGAGATCCCGAAGACCGAATTGGGGTTTCGGATATGGGTGAACTTTACATAGCCGTCGATCACTTCCACCGACATGTTCAGAGGAATGTGCTTTCTCACCTGATGTTTGGTGTACTGGTCGGCGAAGAGAACGAGGAGGGCCACGAGGAGGCCCAGTATCCTTTTATCCACCGGCGGTCCTCCCGCAGGCGCTGCAAAAACGGGTATAGGGAATGATCTTGAGGCGCTCTCTCTCAATGGGATTCCCGCACCTCTGACAGATGCCGTAAGTCCCTTGCTTTATCCGGGTTAGCGCATCCTCGATTTCCTTTAATTCTCTCCACTCCTTCTGCAGGACGCCTGCCTTCCTCTCTTTCATCCTCGAGAGAAGGGCCATGTCGGCCATGTGGTCTGAATACACTTTATCACCGGTCTCGTCGGCCGTCATTTTCTTGAGTTCTTCGCTATGGGCCGCGATGGCTTTGAGCAATCTCTCCCGTTCCTCCTGCAACAACCTTCTGAAATGTTCGAGCTCAGCGGGATCCATGGCTCATACGAGGTGCAGCCAATCGTGGAGCAGGAAGAAAAGCCTTCCTATGAGGAGTGATATCCTGGCCATCACGGTATAGCCGAAGGATGCGCCGAAGGCTATCATGATGAAGGTGATGCCCACCTTAGACGCATAGCCGAGGCCACCCCGATGCTCTTTGGAAAAATAGAAATAGAAAATCGTTGCGATTGTTCCAATGACGAGAATGAAGTTGTTCAGAGAATATCCGAGGTTGACCGTGAACTTGTCGCTGACGTGCACCCAGATGGGCAGGAGAGTGGCCTGTAGCTGGGGAACTAGGAATCCCTGAAGGGCTCCCGTGATGCCGAGACCAGCTCCCATTCCGACGGTAAAAGCTATGGCCCAGCGGGAGAGCCAGGATATGGTGGGGATAAACCTGGTGAGCATAAGCACCGCCAGTATGGCGGGAACGATGAGTATGTACTTCTCGAAGCCGGTGTTTTGAACCCAGGCATCAACGAGTTTTGGCTTAACGTCGAAATACCAGAGATAAATGAACCAGAAAGCCGCGCTCGATCCGACGTAAATGTGCTCAGCCAGCTTGTAAAAAGGATTGTCTTTATAGAGGAAACTGAATATTGCCAGAGTCAAGCCCGCAGCGATCCATGTCCAGATGACGTTTGCCATTATTTCCTCCTCCTGGTGGCAAAGTATCCGAGATTGCCAAGGATAATCAGGATAACCACGAGCACGTGGATTGTTGTCTGAGCGGGCATTCCCAAATATGCTGGGCCCAAAACGTGAACCAGGCTCTCGTAATCAGCTGCCCCCCTCAGGCCTCCGATCAAGCCCACGATCTGATTGGCCTGAAGATAAGGATAGAGATCGGGAGCCACGACAGCTGTGGCTCCGAGTATTATCTTGGCGTTGTATCTGGCCTGGGCGAACTGCACCCACATGTCGCCCGTTGAGCCAGCTTCCAGGCCAATCAGTATGCCGATATCGTTGTAATTATGGATGTTCTGCATCACGGGAAGGGAATCGATGGGGGTTCCCTTGTAATCCGAATTGAAGACCTGACGGATTTCTTTTCCCAGGTTGATCATAACGGCGGCTACACCGGGCCTGAAGCCCAGGAAAACGTAGTCCTTTCCGTAAACTTTGCCGTATTTTTTCGCCACCTTGTCCAGTGCTATCTGCCCGAGGGGCAACCCGAGGGGCCAGTGGCCGAGCATTATAACCTTGAGGTCCTTCTTGAAGCAGTGTTCCAGTATGGCGACGAGCATGGGCTGAAGCTCCGGCATGGAACTGGCGTCGTAGTCGATGGAGATCATCACTGCACTGCCGGGCGGGAGCTTCTCCACCTCTTCATAAGCCTGCTTGACCTCTCTCATGGGTTCGACCTTGAAGGTCACCTTGAGGAGAATAGGAATTATCACGCCGAGGAAGACAACGAGATAGATAATTCTTCTGTCAATTCTGCCAAGCCTTTCCCAGAAATTCATCTCAGCCACCTCATTTGAGATAGGTCCTCTCTATGCCCAGGATAATTCTGAGGGACATTGCTATTCCTCCGAGAGCGATGCCGATGAATATTCCGCGCTTCGCCGCGAGCTGCGGTATGTTCATGATCCAATCTGCGATCTGAGGGAGATAGGACGGCAGTACCCTGTACAGGATATAGATGAGCACTATGGCCACGATCGCACCGAGATAATGAATCAACTTCTCGAAAGTGCTGACCCGCTCTTTTGCCTCCAGAAGGAGGATGACAGCGGCTATGAGGAGGGCGATTCCGAAGAGGTAAACTGAGGCCCTGTTGCCCTCGGGAACCCTCCCCAGCATGACGAAAGCCGCCGCCGTGAGAAGCAGGGTAGCATCGAAGGTCCTGGCCCTGAAGGCCCTGTAAGCCGCAGAGGCTATGAAAAAAGCCAGGAGCGAGAACATCGTTGCCTGAAGGGGAACAAAAACAAAGGTATAGAAATACTTAAGGAAGGAAGAATTTGGTTTGAAGGGGCTTCCCACCTTGATTCCCGAGTAAAATCCCCAGATCAGGGTGATGAAAAAGGCCAGGATAAGGGCTATGGAGTATATCCAGCCCTCCCTTTTCCTCTTGAACCTGTTCCAGTGATGCAGAAGCAGGCTGTCGATTCCGAGGATCATGGTGAACCCGGAAACGATTATGTACCAGTCGTTAAACCTCTGCTCGAGATTTCCGAAGGGCTTGTGCGGTATAAATAGTGCGATGACCAGCAGGACTCCCGATATAAATGTTATGAAAAGCGGGACCTCTCTCCTCATCCTTTAACCTCCATCAGAACAGGGCAAACCAGTTTTTGAGGAAATGAAAGCTCTGGTTCCCGGTTATGACAGCGAGGGTCTCGAGCACCACTCCCAGAACGAAGAGGGCGATAAATACCATTTTAGCCACGTCTTCAGCCTTGATGGTGGAAAGGGAGAGGGGGTCTTTTGAAAGATAGGCGGAGGCAGCATACATCTCTTCTCCGATCAGAGTGTAGTCGGTGGCAGCGATGAAGAAAGGCAGCTGAGTGACTGCCGTTGTGCCGGAGATCTGAATGGCCCCGATGGAATGTCCGGTTTCAGCGAGAATGAGGGACTCCGCGTAGAAGAGCCCCTGAAGGAAGACGGCTCCGGGTTTCTCTCTGACCATTATGCCGTCAACGCCGGCCGCATATCCGAACTGATCGGCCGTGAGGTAATAGACATTTCGTTCGTTGTAAAGATCTGGCCTTCCGGCCTCCATATAGCCTTCCTTGACCACCTCCTGTGCGGCGGTCATCACGACGGGATCGTAGCAGGGAACGATTACCTCCGATTCATATTCGGCGGCCTTTTTCGAGACTCTCTTCAGGATCGCCAGGGCTGCCAGCGTCGGTATGTCGGAGACGAAGCCCAGTCCCAGGATGAAGAGAATGGGCCTCCCCATCTCCGTTGACCTTCCCACGGCCTCATCGACGGCCTCGAGCCCGGCTATCCTCCTCACATACAGTTCAGCGCCCTGCTTCGCCTTCTGAAGGTAATAGAAAAGCAAAATTCCAAAGAAGATTAATATGACCAACGCGCTTTTGCGCCCGGTATGAAACCACTGAGGTTTCGCATAGGCCGCAGCACTCCATTTTGAATCGGCATAGAGTGTGTCGGCCCGGGCTCTGACAAAGTAGAAATAAGGGGTGTTGTTTTCCACGGAATTGTCCTCGAATTTTGTGCTCCCTCGCAGGACTGACCCCGCTGCCACAGCAGAGTCAACGGAGGGTTCTCCCCTGGAGCGGTAGATCTCGTACCTCGAAACCACTGAATCGTCAAGAGAGAGATCCCAGGTTATCGTGATGGAGTTGCCGGCATCGTTCGGCGTGTCGTAAGCCCTCACATTCTGTGGGGGCGCAGGAAACTGCAGTATAAGAAAAAGAAAGGCTGTTGATAATGCCGTCATTTTCTTCTCCCGTAGTGGCTTATTCTAAAGAGAGAAAAGGCCTCCTGTCAACTTTCTCGACCTTGCGGGCCTTTCTGAGAGAGGGCCGAAAAATGTTTCCGGGCAAAGTAGGCTATCTCAGTGGTGAGCTCACTGTTCAATGTTATTGCCCGGAGATTCGCCGCCTTCCAGGTACTCCTTTAGCGCAGCGAGCAGTGATTCCCACACCTCCCTGTACCTCTCGATGAGGTCCTCAGAATAACCCACCTCAGTGGAAGTACAGGAAACCTCAAGATTCGTGAGGTTGCCCTGAGCCTCCAGGCTCAGGGTCAGGTTGATCCAGCCGCTTCCGTGTTCATCGCTGATGACGAAGCTGAGGTGAAAGGGTTCCTCTATTTCCATTACATGACCGTAGGAATAATGTTCCACACCTTCATCGTCATAAAAACTGTGGAAAAAGAGCCCGCCCTTTCTCAGTTCTATCTGCATGACCTCAGGCCACCACCTGCTTCTCTCGGCCGGCCTGACAAAGGCTTCCCACACCTTCATAATGGGGGCTTTGATGTTCACGCTCAAAACTATCCTCACGTCGAAAATTATAGCGGCAGGGGAGCTTTCTATCCAGTAGGGTCCTTGAGGTCCTGTTCCAGGGGAAGGACATGACGATCCCGTCTTCCATTGGGAGGCGAAGAGGCGATATCATTGGAAAGATGATTGTGAGAGAGATCTACGCGAGGAGGATCTTGAATCCGACGAGAATACCGGGGCTCAATTATTCGTTGAATCCTTATGTTGGCTGTGCCCACGGCTGCGTTTACTGTTTCGCAGATTACATGAGAAAATATACCGGGCACAGGGAGCCATGGGGTCAGTTTGTCGACGTAAAAGTTGACGCGCCCCACCTTTTGCGGCGGGAGATAAAGAAAGCCGCCCAGGGAGTGATCGGGATAGGGGTTGTCACCGATCCCTACCAGCCTGTCGAGAAGAAATATGAGATCACACGGAGATGCCTTGAGGTCCTGAGAGTCTGGAAGGGAGGCGTCTCCCTTCTCACCAAGTCCGCTCTCGTCCTCAGGGACGTCGATCTCTTGAGAGAAGTAGAAGGCTTAGAGGTGGGCATTTCCCTGTCCACTTACAACAGAAAATTCGCCGCCGAACTCGAGCCCCGTGTCCCACCTCCCGATGAGAGGGTAAGCGTCCTGGCGAAGCTGGCGAAAGCGGGGATAAAGACACGGCTCTTTCTCGCTCCACTGATTCCCGGCATTTCGGACCGTGATATGGACCTCGAGAAATTGTTTGAGGCGGCGAGGAGGGCGAGGGTCGAAGAGATTCTCGTCGACCTGTTTAATCCCTATCCCGGCGCCCTGAGCCGGCTCCTGCCCCACGTGGAGAAGCTCCTGCCGGAGAAAGGCAAGGGCCTTCTCAGGTCCTATAAAAAGAGCAGAATGGCATACGGCTCGGAGATGAAGATGTTGCTCCTCAGGCTGGGCTGGAAATACGACGTCAGGGTGAAATTCGCCTACTGAGGCAGCTGGGCGGTCTTAAAATCGGGGGCAAGAAGCGAGGAGACGTCGGATCATAGCTTCCGCGGCATCTTCGCGTCAATGGGCAATTGTCCGAGCAGTCAGAAAATATCGATCAGCGGGCTTCGGGACGCCTCGAACCTTAAAACTTAAGGAAATTTCCCAAAGCTGGTAAGAACTGGCTCCTGCGAGTTTTTGTCTTTATGAGCGGTATGCTGGAAAAATCATGTGGGCGGGGGCTTCGCAGAAGCCCCCGCCCACATGAGACTGGCAGGGCTGCTGGTGCTTATTGTCTTCCGGAATTATAAGCCGGTTTTGCTATTTTGATGTCGTTGCGCCGGTGCTTCCTCTGAAGGGTTTTCCCAGAACAGGGCGGGAGAGGTGCTGGTCCACCTGAGTAGAGATAGTTAGCGAGATACGTCAGGTCTGCAGTGGATATGTTACAATCTCCATTGGCATCAGCGCACAGAGAGGGAGCCTGTCCGCCGGCATAAAGGTAATTGGCTAGGAACGCGAGATCGGAAGTTGAAACCTGTCCATCTCCGTTGGCGTCGCCCGGAGTGCATGCCTGAACTGTGAGGAAAACGGGAACGATCAGGTTTGACTCATCGGGATCATTGCTCTGGATCATCACGTAGCCATAGTAATCTCCTGACGCGAGCCCGGAAGCATCGACGGTGACCTCCAGGTCTTGGGAGTAATTGGGGGCGACGTTGCCTGTAGTGGGTGTCACGCTGAGCCAGCTATTCATGGGTACATCTGTTTTGCCTATACCCTTTGTGGGCTCCGTATACACGGTGGCGGCAAAGTCGAGAGTCGCTGTTCCGGCATTTATTATCGTG
The DNA here is from genome assembly GCA_021158525.1 of Candidatus Hydrothermota bacterium. Lineage (GTDB taxonomy): Bacteria > Hydrothermota > Hydrothermia > B15-G9 > DRBW01 > DRBW01. Next base: position 11,449 of record JAGGUL010000125.1, read on the forward strand.
AGAGTCTCAACTACAACTTCATTCGTTTCGAGAAGCAATGTGAAGCTGTTCGGATCGATGTCAATATCTGGAGTCGGATTCTGGGAGATGTAAACGTCGTCGATGTACCAGCCTTCATCGGTAACTCCCTGATCCGATGTAAATCTAAAGCGGAATCTAACGTTGCCATAATAGTCGGACAGATCGAAGATTACTTCTGCCCAGTCGGCGCTTCCAGAGAATACCGGAGTGCCTTCGGGCAGAGGATTTCCACTTCCGCCCATGAGGACATAGTCATATCCTCCCACAGGCTCTATCTGCTGCCATTCTCCCCCATTCACACTGATCTCAACGATCCCCCCGTCATAGGCATATCCCTGGTAATAGTTGGATGTTTCGGCATGCATCCAGTGCCAGAAGTGAAGCTCCGAGTTGGGCAAAAGGCTTATTTCTTTGGTAACGAGTGCCGCATCATCGAAGTTGCTGTAATTGCCGTCTTCCTGCCCGCACTTCCAGGAATGGGATCCTGAGTGGGCCCTTTCCGTTGAGATATGCCATTCGTCGCTGTAATTCGGCGTTACGGCATAGTGACTCCAGTTGAATGTGTCTCCCTCCATGTCGTCCACAAATCCGACTGATCCGATGTAAAGGTTTATCGTATCGTGGAACACGGCACCCATGGACGTTGTCATTTCCAGAGCTACGGGAACTGTTCTGGGTTCTGGCGACGAAGAATCGACGGAGAGGTTGAAGGGAGTCGATATGGCCTGGCCATTTATGGGTATGACAGGGAAGAACCCCGCAGATTGATTGACAGTTATGTAGGGGTCGTTGATGTTGATAGTTGTCGATACAGCATCGGCATTCAGATGGCCTGTATTTCCAACGGTGAGCTTAAGGTCCACGGTCTCGCCGGGATCTATGAGGCCGTTTCCGTTGCCGCTTTCGTTATCGAGAACCGCATAGCTCCTGAAATTGAGGACCGGGGCATAAACGGTATCGCTGAAGGTCGAGTTCCACTCGTGATATCTCAAGGCTTCTATTCTGAGCTGGAAGATAATTTGTTCCATGTCGGGACAATCGGGTGAAATGTGAATCAGATACTCGTGATTGGACGGGGCTGAATCGCCGGGAGGTATGTCGCCGAAATAAGCAAGGGAGTCGAGGATTTCGACGTAAGGGCTGGAAGAAGAGAGGTCACCGGCCACTGCCTTTGCCGTGTCCACCCCTATGTTAACGATCCAGATCCTCAGACCGACGGTCTCATTTGGATTAATTCGACCATCTCCGTTGCCCGAGGTATCGTCTATCTGATGTTTCATGTAAAGGGCAAGAGGGCCTGAGGGAATTATCAATGAATACCCGAGATAGGGTATTATGTTCCTGCCGGTGACGGTCACGAAAAGCGTATCATCGTCACCCTGAGGATTTATGCTGAAGTTGATTTCTCCATCGGAGTTTGTTGTACCGTAATCGTAGACGGTGCCGCTCATGGTCATGACGCACACGTTTACGTTTTTGACCGGGATGTTATCTTCCATCACGACTACAGTGAAATTGCTCGGTCCAGAGGGTATTGCCGAAGGGAAGGAGGCATTGACAGTGCGCGGAGGCCCTGCCCACATATTGAGCTCGGGGTCTCCAATGGCATTGAACCCATAAAACTCGCTCGTCTGATTGTAGAGTTCATAGAACCTTATTCGGCCCGCCTCCACGGCTTTTCCGAAAGTGGCGACGCTATCTTCTGTGTCCATGAAGATGTAGTCAAAGAATCCTTTATCTAAGGCGCTTCTTTTGTAAGCGCCCCCGGTGATCACAGTGGTGGGCCCACAAAATGCTATGCCGCCCTTTGGATTGCCTGCCGAGCCGGCTCGCACCCATTCTGAGCCGCATCCAAAGTCGGAGCTTATCTGTCCGCAGGTCGGTGAGATCACCACCGGCAGTTTATAGCCCGGGTTAGTGCTGTAAGGATCGACAGAAAAGGGAGACCACCAGTGGCAGACCGATTGTCCCCTGAAGTTTACATAAGATCTTCCTTCGGCTATAGCGTTGTAAACATGGCTTGAGTTATAACCAGCTGTGTCGGAGAAGAGGTCCACCTGAATGAAACCAGCCCTCACCATGAGAGTTCCGGCGTGGAGGATATCGCTCCAGTAGATGGAGTCGTCCGGGTCCCCATCGATTCGGACCATCTCGGTGGCCTTAATGAACCAGGCCGTGTCGCTGGTCAAGGGTTCTTTTTCGTAGTGAAGGACCTTATCGACGAAATTTTCCACCTCGCTCACGTTGTAAGCCGGAAACCTCCCGGGGATAACTTCATTGTATATGTCGCCGTCCATGTTGCCATAATAGCAGTCGCTTCTGATGCCGCTGACAGTGGGGAAGGGAATATAACTATTATTGCCCACGAGAAGCACATATTCCGGCGCAGGATCCCAGTTCTGGTAGGCATTCTGTATGAATGCCTTGATTTCCGAGGCAGATGTTCCGGTCTGCGACAGAGTGGCTATCTTCGCCAGCATACCCTTTCGCGTTTTCCATTCAGCAAGAGGTACGAGAGCATCATAAAAATCATCGGGAGCTATAATCAGATATCGAGCCCCATCTCTCTCCTTTGCGTGGAAATCTAAGTTTTTTTGAAGGGGAAGAGCGAGGGACAATAATAACAGTAGTTGCATATCGATTCCTCCTTAATTTAGGAAAATTGAAAAAACAGGGATTTCTCTTTTAGATCTGCTTCACTCCGTCTTTCAAATACTTATAGAAATACAGAAGTGAACGACCTTTAATTAATAAATGCTACGGATGGTATTGTCAAGCTTCCTGGCGATAAAGGACGGAATTCCCTGGATGTTAGACCGACAGTCCGCTCCTGTCCTTTCACGTCGTGACAGATTAAGTTGAGACACAGAGCCTTACAGTGCTCATTGACTTTTCGCTTCATCGAAGTTATAAATAATACTTCCGGCATAAGGCTGTGTTTTCCCCAAAAGCGAGAGGAAGGAATTATGAGATTTACGAAGATACTGTGGTTGGCCCTTTTTGTGGGGCTTCTAAATGGTCAGATATATGTTTACTTTTCAAAATCAGTGAATCCCGCATATGCCCGCGGGGAGGTCGCTAACGGGAATGTACCCCTCGATACCGTCGTCGCCAATCTGGTCGGCAGAGCACAGCATTCTATCGATTTTTGTTTTTACAATTTGCTCTCTGATAAGGTTGTTGACAGCCTGATATCGGCTCACAACCGGGGTGTTCACATTAGGGTTATAACTGAAGCGAGCCACAGGGATAACTGGTCCTTTGTCGAGCTCGAGAGCCACGGCATTCCGGTGATAGATGATACCACAGGCCCCAACTCGGGCTATGGCTACATGCATAACAAATTTATGGTCGTCGATTTCAGAGATTCCACGGATACCGCCGATGACTGGATCCTTTCAGGCTCTCATAACCTTCAGGATCCCGATTGGGGGGAGAACTACATCGTTATCAGGTCTCACGAACTCGCAAGAGCATACACCCTCGAATTCGAGGAGATGTGGGGCGGGAGAGGAGACTCTCCGGTTCCGTCAAATTGTAGATTTGGCACGAGGAAAACCGACAATACCCCTCATAGTTTCGTTGTAGATGGCATTCCGATTC
>JAGGUL010000089.1 GCA_021158525.1 Candidatus Hydrothermota bacterium
AATGAAGAAAACCCTCAGATACATCTATTCTACCCTCAAAAAGAGAGAACTCAGGCAAAAGGAGACAACCACATGAATTAATCATTTCTCTCATATCTTACCCCTTGACTTCGGATAATAACACTTTAAGTTCTAAAAGGGTGCGATATTATATCGTTGCATCGCATCACAATCAAGTTGACCTTTCAGGATTTGCCGAGCAGATCTTTGAGCTCCTTGAGCTTCAAAAGCCTTGGATCCACCTTCTCCTGCGTATGGCCGCAGTTCTCGTAATTAAGGTTGGCGCCACATACAGGGCACAGTCCCTTGCAATCTTCCCTGCAAAGAGGTTTCATCGGAACCGACAGGATGACCATTTCCCGGACGAGAGGCGTAACGTCGATCTCTTCCACGGCATAATAGAGTGTGAAAATGTCCTCGTCAGTGAGATGCTTCTCCTCCCTGTATTCCTCCTGGCCCTGTTTAAGGTAATAGGTGCTCTTTTCATTGAAATCCCTTTCGAATTCTTCCAGGCAGCGGGAACACGTCATTCGCAATCTGTAGGTGAGCTCGATGGAAAGCTTCACGTTCGTGCGACTTTTGAAGAACAGAAGATGTGCTCTGACCTTTCCGAGAAGGGTGAAATCAACCTTTGTCAGGTCAAGTTCTTTCTCTCCATACTCGACCTGAAACTCGTTCCGCCCCTGCTTGAGCTTTTCCAGATTGACTATCAACTCTCATCACCTCTCAGCGCCCTCACGCACTTGGGGCATAGCTCCGGATACTCTTTATCCTTCCCGATATCCTCGCTGTACATCCAGCAACGAGGACACTTCTGACCCCTCGCTTTCTCCACCCCTACCGTTATGCCCTCGGACTTGTGCAGGACGGGCGCATTTATTTCCCCATCGGTAATTTCCACCTGCGAAACGATGAAAAGCTCCGGGAGGTGTTCCCTGTATTTATCAAGAACCTCCCTGACTTCCTCCTCATCGGCTTTGATCAGCATTCTCGCCTGGAGCCTGTCACTTATCAGTTTTGTCTCTTTCCTCGCCTTTTCGAGGGCGAGCATGACCTCGTCACGAACGGCGAGCAGGCTGACAAACTGCTCTTTGAGCTCGTCATCGCGCCACTCGTCCACCTTCTGAGGCCAGTCGGCGAGGAAAACGCTCTCCACCTTCTCGCCGGGCATATGGGCCCAGGCCTCTTCCGTCGTGAAGGAGAGCATGGGCGAAAACATGATGAGCAGAGCCCAGAGTAGTTCGTAGAGAACAGTCTGAGCGCTCCTCCTCCCCCTGGAATTCTTCCCCCACGTGTATAGCCTGTCCTTCAGAATGTCCAGATAGAAGGAGGAAAGGTCGACCACGATGAAATTGTAATATCTGTGAAAAACCTTGTGAAATTCGAAGGAATCATAGGCTTTCCTCAGCTCCTCCTTCAGTTCCTCGAGCCTGTGAAGCATATAGCGATCCTGAGGGAAGAGATCGACATAGGCGAGGGCGTCCTTGGCAGGATCGAAATCGTAAAGGTTCCCCAGCATGAACCTATAGGTGTTTCTGATCTTCCTGTAACTGTCGACGAGCCTGGCCAGTATCTCATCGCCGAGCCTCATGTCCTCGGTATAGTCGGACTGAGCCACCCAGAGCCTCAGGACATCGGCGCCGTATTTCTTGACCACTTCCATGGGGGAGATAACATTGCCCAGGGATTTGTGCATCGCCCTGCCCTGCTCGTCGAGAGTCCAGCCGTGAGTTATGACAGCCCTGTATGGAGCTCGTCCTTTCATGGCGACCGCGAGGATCAGCGAGGAGTTGTACCAGCCTCTGAACTGATCGGGGCCCTCCAGATAGACATCGGCGGGCCAGCTGAGATCTTCCCTCCCCTGAAGAACTATGAGGTTTGAGGCGCCGGAATCGAACCAGACATCGAGAACTGCCATCTCCTTCTCGAATTCGGTGCCGCCACAGCTCTTGCATGTGGTGCCCTCGGGGAGAAGCTCCTCCGCTGACTTTGTGTGCCACACGTCGGAACCCTCCTTCTTGAAGAGCTCGGCGACATGTCTGATGACTTTCGGATCGAGCAGTACCTCTCCGCAATTCTTGCAGTAGAATGCGGGAATATTGACGCCCCAGACCCTCTGTCTGGAAAGGACCCAGTCGGGCCTCTCGGCAACCGATGTATAGATCTTCTGCTCTCCCACAGGTGGGTGCCATCGGACGTTCCTTATCTCCTCGAGAGCTGCCTGCCTCAACCCATGATGGTCCACCTTCAGAAACCACTGAGTCGTGGCCCTGAAAATCAATGGGCTCTTGCATCTCCAACAATGGGGATATTGATGGACGATGCTTTCGAGGTGAACGAAATGTCCTCTCTCCTTCAAAACCTCCACCACTTTTTCCGAGGCCTGATGGGTGTCGAGCCCCTGGAATTCCTCTCCGGCTTCCTCTGTAAACCTCCCGCTGCCATCGACAGGCGAAAGCACAGGAAGCCCGTATTCCCTGCCGGCCTCAAAGTCCTCTTTTCCGTGGCCGGGAGCTATGTGTACGATGCCCGTTCCCGCCTCCAGCGTCACGAAATCGGCCAGTATCGCGGGCGAAACCCTGTCATAAAAGGGATGCTTGAAGGTCAACCCGAGAAGCTGACGACCTTTTAACTCCTTTAGGACTTCGTATTTCCCCCATCCGAGCTTCTCGGAATTGCTCTCGAGGAGCTCCTTCGCGAGAAGATACTCCTCGTCCTTCACCCTGACGACCACGTAATCCAGCTCAGGGTGAAAGGCGAGCGCCATATTAGAAATTATCGTCCAGGGCGTGGTGGTCCAGACGAGCGCATAACCAGTCCCGCCGAAAACGCCTTTGGGATCCGCCGAGATCTTCATCCTGAACCAGAGTGAGGGTGACTCCTTCTCTTTATACTCGATCTCAGCCATGGCAAGGGGAGTCTTACATTGAGGACACCAGTGGAGCGGCATGAATCCGCGATAAATGTATCCTCTCTCAACGAGATCAGCGAAAATAAAAGCTTCCCCTGCTTCATAATCCCTATCCATGGTGAGATAGGGTTTCTCCCAGTCACCGAATACCCCCAGCCTTATAAATTCCGATTTTTGCTTTTCAACCCATTTTTTTGCAAACTCCCTGCATTTTTTCCTGATCTTAATCTTTATCTTCGGGTCCTTCAGAGCCTCAGGATCCCCGAGGATTTTGGATATCTCCTTATCCCGCTTGATAACTTCGTTTTCTATGGGCATACCGTGGTTGTCCCAGCCCGGCACGAAGGGAACCTTGAAGCCCTCGAGCACCTTAAACTTGTTGAGAATGTCTTTCAGGATTTTGTTAAGGGCCTGGCCGAGGTGGATATCTCCGTTGGAATAGGGAGGGCCATCGTGAAAAACGAAGAGACCTTTTCCCCCTTTTCGATGTAACAATTCGTCATAAAGGCGCATTTCCTCCCATTTTTTTAGAATCAGCGGCTCCCTCTGGGGAAGATTCGCCTTCATCTTGAAAGAAGTCACCGGAAGGTTAAGGGTATCCTTGTAATCGCTCACTTAAAACCTCCTTCTTTAGAGTCACCCTCCCTTTGTGGACTCAATTAAAAATAAAAATCTTAAAACTCTCCTTTCGCGGGAGCCGACCGGAAAGCTTCCGCGCCCGAGCACCTTCCCTTCCAGAGAAACTGTGCCCCTGAAATACCTGAATATTATGCTTTTGCAGCTATGTTTTGTCAAGATGGCGCCTTATGGCGCCCCTTGTTAATTCATCTGTCTGGAATTATATTTAATGCGTCCACAAACTGTAGGTTTTTCAAATCAAAACACCGGGATCCACTAAGAAAGGGTATTTCCAGCTTTAGAAAACCTTATAAATTCCCGGAAAGGAGGAAAAGATGAGAGGAGTGCGAAGTGTGATAATTGCGGGGCTTGTTCTCGCAATGATCCTCCCCCTCAAGGCCGGATTCATAGCGGGTGACCTCCAGGGCACCCTGAGCAAGGCCTCACCGGACACAAAAATAGGAATAATCGTCCACATGGCAGAGCGTCCTGACCTCTCGGCATTCGGCAAGGACAATTACAGGCTAAAAGCCGAATATCTCAGAGACCTCGCCAGAAGGACCCAGAAGGACCTACTCGCCTATCTCGGCACAAAGGGAGATAAGGTTGAAGATGTGAGAACTTTCTGGACAATGAACGGGCTCGCTCTCAAGGCGACCCCCGACGTAATCCGCGAAATAGCGAAGAGAGACGACGTATGGGCAGTTGAGAAAGACAGCAAGACCTTCCTTCTTGGCAGAAAAACCTCTGGAAAGCATCCCCATTCCAAAGGCAGGACGGTGGAATGGAATATCGCCAAGATAAAGGCCGACTCCGTCTGGGAGATGGGCTATACAGGCCAGGGAGTAATCCTCGGAAACCTTGATACCGGAGTGGATATCACCCATCCCGCGCTTCAGGGCAAATTCCTGGGTTATTTCTTTGACGGAGTCAACGGCCAGACTTCTCCTTACGACGATCACGGCCACGGGACCCATACCATGGGCACGATGGTGGGAGGAGACGGACCTGGTCCTTTCAACGATGACATAGGCGTTGCGTACAATGCCATGTTTGTTGCGGCGAAGGGATTCGATTCGTGGGGATCAGGAGAGGAATCCTGGATACTCGCATGTTTCGACTGGTTTGCAAGCCTCGTCGCCGATTCCGGCGTCAACGTCAGGGTGGTCTCAAACTCCTGGGGTTCCTCTGACAACACAGCCCTTACCTTCTGGGACGCCGTCATGACCTGGAGGTCTTTGGGCATCATACCTGTCTTCGCCAGCGGGAATTCGGGACCAAGCTCCGGATCGGCGGGAACTCCGGGCAACTTCCCCACGGTCATCGGGGTCGGTGCCACCGATTCGGGCGATAACATAGCCAGTTTCTCCTCGAGAGGCCCGGCTCCTAATCAGAGTCCGTGGAACGATCCTCAATACTGGGGCAGGCCCGACTGGAACCTCAACAAGCCGGACATCAGTGCTCCCGGAGTATCGGTCAGATCCTCGGTTCCTGGCGGTGGCTACGAATCCTGGGAGGGGACTTCCATGGCCACGCCTCACGTGGCTGCTACGGTAGCGCTGATGTTCGAAAAAAACCCCTATCTCGATTATGAGACGATTTACAACACCCTCCTCGATTACGCCGACCAACCCTCTCAGGCAGGGTCCTATCCCAACAACGACTACGGTTGGGGCAGACTCAATGCCTACAGAGCTCTTCTGTACACGCCCAGCGCCAATATAGACCACGACGTGGCGGCTGTGATGATCCTCGCTCCGAGGGGCACGGTGGCTGCCGGACAGTCTATAACACCCACGGCGAGATTCAGGAACTTCGGCCAGAACACCGAGTCTTTCGACGTAACCTTCGAGATAAGGGATGAGGATCTGAATCTGGTTTATCAGAGCACTCGCACGATCAATGACCTCGAGCCCCTGACCATGGCTGAGGTCGACTTCGATCCCTTCACTCCCGACGCTGGAATTTACCACACCACGATATACACGGCCCTCTCCGGCGACGAAAATCCGATGAATGACACCCTCAGATCGGGCTTTATGGCGAGGCTCATCGGAACCGATTACCTCGTCTGGGACTTCGATCCCAATCACTCGAGCGGCCCCATCGTGGACTCACTGCTCATGTCCTTAGGATACGCGGGAAATTACAAGACCGATGCGAGCTACGCCGACTCGATATATCAGTATTCAACCGTGTGGGTGTTCGTGGGAATTTACTCTACGAACTACAAAATCCAGGAGGGATCACCTGAAGCACAGGCCATCGAGGATTATCTCAGTATGGGCGGAAGAGTGTATCTCGAGGGCGGAGATGTATGGTATTACGACCCCCAGGGAACCGGTCACGACTTCTGTCCCACTTTCGGCATAAATCCGGTCGATGACGGTTCGGGCGATCTGTCGACCGTACTCGGAGTGGACGGGACTTTCACGACGGAGATGTCATTCTCCTACTCAGGGGAAAATTCCTGGATAGACCACATCGATCCCGTCGGAACTGCACTCACGATTTTCACCAATTCAAGCCCTTCGTACAACTGCGGTGTTGCCTACGACGCCGGACCCTATAAAACAGTGGGCTTTTCCTTTGAGCTCGGAGGTCTCGATGACGGCACGAGCCCCAGCACCAAACTCGAGCTCGTCGAGGCCATAATGAACTTCTTCTCCGGCGGAGGCGGAACCCCCGATATAAACGTAGTTCCTCTCTCCTTTAACGTGAACCTCGATGCAGGAGGCACCCTCGACACACTCCTCCTCATTGCCAACAACGGCGATGGAAACCTCTTCTTCTCCATAAACGACGTTCAGGATGTCCTGAAAGCCACAGTTAAACCGGTGCCGAAACCCGTGTATTCCCACATCGAACTCGCCAAGGGCGAAAGGGATCCCAGGCCAGGAATGGCCCCCTCAAAGGGGCATGGCGGCCCCGATGCCTTCGGACACGTGTGGATAGACTCCGACGAACCGGGCGGCCCAACTTACGAATGGGTTGATATCACATCGTCGGGCACGCCTCTCAACTTCGGAGACGACGATTCCCTTACTGTGTCGTTACCGTTTTCTTTCAGTTTCTATGGGAATGCGAAAAACAGCGTGAAGATAGCTTCTAACGGTTACCTCACCTTTGGGGCAGATGGCAGCGATTATTCAAACGATCCCATTCCCGATCCCGATGATCCCAACGACCTCATAGCCGTTTTCTGGGACGACCTCAATCCTTTAGCGAGTGGCGAAGTTTATTACTATAATGACGAGGCCAACGGCAGGTTTATCGTGGAATGGTATCAGGTGCCCCATTTTTACAACGAGGGATCCTATACCTTTGAGGCGATCCTTTACCCCGATGGTCAGATGACCTTCCAGTACCAGACAATGAATGGGGAGCTGCAAAGCGCCACCACAGGAATTGAAAACGCCGACGCCTCCGACGGCCTTCAGGTCGTCTTCAATGCCGCTTACATGCATGACGAGCTCGCGATTCACATATCCGCTCCTCCTGATTGGCTGACGGAAAACCCCACCTCTGGCATCGTCGAGCCCGGAAACACCGCTGAGGTCACCGTGAGCTTCAACGCGACTGAACTTGAACCCGGTACTTACACAGGAACCATCTACGTGACGAGCAACGATCCCGACCAGCACATCGTAGAGATACCCGTCACGCTCACTGTGGGCGGAATAAGCTACCTCCCAGGCGACGCCAACAATGACGGAGAGGTCAACTCCACCGATCTCGTCTATCTCTCGGTTTATCTGTTCGCCGGCGGCCCCCAGCCCGTGCCCTATTATGCCGGAGACTGCAACGGAGACTGCGACGTTACCCTCGCCGACTTACAGTACCTCGCCAATTACCTCTATGCCGGTGGACCCGAGCCTATAGGCTGTCCCGAGGGCAAGAAGACACCAGCTAAGGTCAGAACTCTAAGATAACAGAGAAAATTCGGGCTATTTACAGGGCGGGGCGATTTTCTCTCGAAAATCGCCCCGCCCCCAATTTTTTTGCGAAACCCCACGATCTCCCCGAACCTCCTGCTCACCCCGAACAGCCCAAACCGCCAGAGGCCAAATTCGGCGATAAAATCAACCTCTCCCCATGAAACAACTGAAAAATCCGGAAATAAAAACACTCATCGCGGCTGATATGAAAACGGCATCCAGTCGATCTCCTCGTTCTGGTAAACAGCGACGACCTCGACCATCAAAATATCGCCCCCGCTCAATCTTCGTTTCCGAAAGGAGCTGATTTCTTCGAATTTTCTTTCGTGCGTGTCCATTAATCCCCTCTCGCGAAAAGAACCAAAAGCTGTTTAGTTCATAAAATCAAGCAAAGAGAAAAACCCGAAATTCAAACTTTGCACTTCGAGAACCCCACATGTCAGTCAGTGTGATCCCGATAACACCTTGATTATCAAGGGCTTATTTTGAAAAAACTTGCAATTGTCCCGATTTGCACATATCCTAAAAATCCACCCATAGGAGGAGCGGATGAGACTTTTTCTTGCTTTGTTGTTTTCCCTGGGAATCGTCAGGGCACTTCCCTTTCATCCCGCAGCCGGGATGCGGAATACCATTGACGCCTTTCCCGGCGAGAAAGGGAAACTCTCTCTTTACCTCCTTTACTCGGCCCTGACCATGGGAGAAAACCCCGACGGCGAGGGAAACTACCTCTCCCTTGACCTTATAAACGGCATTTCCTATGACTTTTCAGACAACCTTTCGCTGTGTCTCGGCATTCCCCTCAAATACGACCAGGCCGATGGAGTGAGGGAAAAAGCTCCGGGCAACCTCGAATTAGGGCTAAAATTTACGAAGGCATTGGGGCGAATGGGTTATATTGGAATTTACCCATCCCTCTATCTCTCTCACAAGCGCGTCCAGGATTCCCTCCGCGTGCTCTCCACCGGAACCCAGGACCTGGGCCTCGAGTTCGTGTGGTCGATTAAGGGCGAAAGGGGGCCCAGTCTCAGCGCCAATTTCGGATTTTACAACATTTTCTTCAGAAGGGGCAAAACAGCTGCCACCGATCTTGCCCATCTTTCGGCCGGGATCCGTTATCCCCTCGGAACATTATCGCCATTCCTCGAGATCTCATACGACTGGTTTATCTTCGAGGACATCTATTACAAGGTCGACAAGAAGCTCTACGGAGGCTCCCCTCTGCGTTTGAACCTGGGAGCTGACCTCAACCTCCGTGGCATCAACATACTCGGCGGAATCGGGCTCTATGTAACTGGAAGGACAGTGGATGGCACTCCACCGGAGAGCCTCTATATCTTTCCGTCGGGAAACATGAAATTCGAGGCTTTCCTGGGATTCAGAAAAGACCTTAATTTCACCGCCCGCACCGAAAGAAAGAAGACCCCGAAAAAAGGTGTGCTCGAGGGGTACATTGTGGACAGCGCGACAGGAAGCCTGATTTCGGGAGAAGTCACTGTAAACAAAAGGACCTTTTCCGCTCCGGAAGGCTATTTCAGGGTCGAAGACCTCCCTGTGGGACCTCTCGAAATAAGGGTTTCGGCGGAGGGCTACAGGGATTCGACTTTCACCGTGAAGGTCACAGCGGGAACTACCGTAACGCATGATTTCAAACTCGTTCCGGAAGAGAAAGAGGGCTTTATAAGAGGCAAAGTCACCTCATCGAAGACAGGCAAGCCCCTCGCTGCCAGAGTGATGCTGGTCGATCTGCAGGGTTTCATAACTGCCACCGATCTGGAGGGGAATTACTTCCTGCAGGTGCCATCGGGAGAACACCGGATAAGAGTTGAATCGGAGGGATACCTGCCGATCGAGAGAAATATCGTGGTGGCGGCCGACAGCACATTGAAGCTCGATTTCGCCCTCTTGAAACCCTCCGAGCTGACCCTTCCGGTTATCTACTTCGACGAGAGAAGCTACGACGTCAAGGCCGAATACAGCCGCCATCTCAAACAGATAGCCGACCTCCTGAAAAAATACCCCCAGCTCAAACTGGAAATCTGCGGACACGCCAGTTCCAGGGAAGGAAAGAGAGAATATCTCGATCTCCTCTCGAAGATGAGGGCTGAGGCTGTGAGGGACTATCTCGTCGAGAAACTCGGGATCGATTCCACACGGCTTTCTATCAGGGCTTATGGCATGTTGAGGCCTGTGGCTCCCAACTCCACTCCCGAGGGAAGGAAACTCAACAGAAGGGTGGAATTCAGGGTATTAACGAGAGAAATCTGAACCGAAGAGCCTTCGATAGAGAAAGTAACTCCTCATCACTCTCTTCACGTACTTTCTCGTCTCCCGAAAAGGGATGAACTCCACAAATAGCTCGGGGCTATCGAGATTCAGATCGCGTATCCACTTTCTCACCCTGTGAGGGCCTGCATTATATGCCGCCAGCGCAAGAACGGGATCGCCGAATTCTCTCAGAAGGTCCGAAAGATACTTCGCTCCTATCTCGATATTGAGCTCAGGTTCCATAAGCTCGGTTCCGTCCACATCCCTGCCGAGTACCTTCTCCGCCGTAAAGGGCATGAGCTGCGTCAAACCGATGGCACCCTTCGGCGAGATCGCCTCCGGATTGAAGCGGCTCTCCTCTCTTATGAGAGAGAGAAGCAGCTCAGCTTCCACTCCCGTTTCCAATTCGATCCTCGAAAGGGTCTCCCGATACAGTCGGGGAAAAAGGCCCTCGGCCAGCTCCCCAGGGACTTCACCTCCCTCTTCGAGTATTCCGAGAAGCAGTTTTACCGCATAGTGAACCTTCAGATAATCGAGGGCAACTCTATCGGAATATTCCATGGCGCGAAGGTAGGCGCCGAGCCCTCCTCCCAGCGCTTTCTTTGCCTCCTCCACTTCTCCCAGATAGGCGAAATACCTGAAGTCCCCCAGCTCGTCCTGAGAGTCTGTCCCTATCAACTCCCTCAGGCTTCTTTCGGAAAATCGAGGAGTACCCCCCGACTTCCAGCAATAGTAAGAAAAGGGGTGCATCTCCGCTATCTGCTGAAGGAGAGAATCGCTGGAAGTTATGGCATAAAGCCAGAATCTCGCTCCTGCACCCACAAGGCCCGTATCGGCCGACGCCTCTTTGAAGAGGCTCTCCGCCGATGCCGTATCGCCGCGGAGGAGCTCAAGAAGGCCCGCGCGCAGTAAAGGATAAGTCCTGCCGGTTTTTCTCGCCCCGGAAACGAATTTCCTTGTGTAATTCGATAACCACTTCTTCTCCCTGTTTTTAGCAAGAATGTAGCTGATCTCGAAGGCGGCTTTATCGCCTTCCCCTTTCGACTTGAGGAGGCCCAGGAGAACTTTCAGGGCCTTCCTGTCTTTGCCGAGCTTCTCATAGGTCAGCGCCCTCAGAAATTCAATTCGGCGCCTTAAAGACGGAGAGAGACGCTTTCTGAGATAATTTGACTCACGCAGAAATTGCCTGTACCTGCCGAGCCTGTAAAGTAAATTCAACCTCAAATAGGCAACTCTCCGATTTTTCGGACTTAACAACCTGATATATCTCCACGCCTTCCCATATTGTCCGTTTTCGTAAAGCGCCCTCGCCTTGTAAAAGTAATTTCCACGCACTTCAGGAATGGCCTCGAGGGCATAGGGCATATCGGGAAAAGCTTTCAGGAGCTTCTTATAGACAGCTCTCGACTGCCTCTTCTTTTTCATTTTTTGCAGGGCTCTCGCCCTGAAAAGCAGGGCGAGAGCCCTGCGTTCCCTGTTTCTTATCTTCCAGTTTTTCTCGTATTCATCGAGAAGGGCGAGAGTTGCCTCGGGTTGCCCCTCCTGAAAATAGGCCCCGGCCAGATCGATCAGTGCCTCCTCCGTCTTTCGGGAACCGGGATACTTTCGAAGCAAATAGGCATAAAAGTAGGAAGCTCCCTCGAGGTCCTCGAGCTGAAGCTTCTTTTTGAGCATGAGCAATGTGATCCAGTCATCTATATCCCTGAACCTGTAACGAGAGTAGTTCATCACATAAAGGGATCTGGTTGCCCCTCCTGGAACGTTGAACAGCGAATAGAAATAAGCGAGGAGCTCAAAGTCCTTCAATTTCCTAAGGTCGGAGAGGGAATACATCTGAGCTATCTCATTGAAATTGTGAAGCCTTAGAGCCGAAATGAGAAACTTTTCAAGTTTTACAGAATCCTCCTCGAAGGGATCGTAAAGCTGCACCACCTTCTTGAAATCCCTGTCTGCGAAGGCACTGTCAAGGGCAGATCCAGCCCCTAAAATTGCAAGGAGGACAAAAATCGAGGTCATATCGCCTCACTTATAAAATTTTTTAGCCAGAGGAGAACTCCTTCAATTCCATCGTCTTCATACCAGATAAGGGCCTTCAGCCTCCGGCCCGATGAATCTATTTCCAGTTTCCTGATAGATTTTAAACCAGCCCCTTCCAGTCTCCAAGTCTCGGCATCGAACTCTTTGAATTTATTGAGATGGGGCAACTCGAAGGCAAGATACAGCCTGTCGGCCCTGAAAATCAGCTTCGAAATCGGAAAATAGAGAAGGCTCTGCCGTGGCAAAAGGGCGAAAGTGGCATACAGCTTCCTCGTATCCCGTAGCCGATATTCTGCCTTGAATCCGGCGACGCCGCCGATCCAGGTGTAGGTCTTATCGGCGGGCTGAAATATTTTCTCCAGAATGGCAGAGCACCTTCTTATTCGCTCCAGATTTCTTCGACGCCCCCTGAGAAACTGAAGGTATATAAAACCCGAAAGGGCGAGAAATAGGGCAAAAAGCCAGAGATTTTCCATTACAGAAATATAGCTTCTCGCCGGCCCCCGGTCAACAGCCTCATGCAGAAGAATGTATACCAGCGCAAAACCCCACCTTACTAAAACTTTACAAAACTTTGAATTTACTTTGGCTTTTTACCACTTGATTTTTGTGTGGCGTGTGGTCATAATGCGAATATAAGGGAGGGGCACATGGAGGAAGAAGGTCAAAAAGAGATCGTTGACTGTGAGCGGGTGAGTTTCGCTCTCCTGCAGGGGGATAGTTTATGTCTCTCAGAGAGAAGTGAGTGGTATATCGATTTTCGCAGGTCCCGTATCCGTTTTTATCCCATTCATGGCCATAACACCTGCCTTCATGACTTTATATCATCCAATGTAGCTATTGCTGATCAAGGCCACTTCCTTTTCCCTCACTCAGATTTCTCAACCACACAAAGCGACCATCGCCTATCTCCGAAACTATCTCACTCCCGCGCCAATCACAAATCACCCTCAATACCCACTGAAGCTACAATTGATCCTGAACTTCCTCAAAATCGCTGTATTTTCTTCTCATTAAAAGGCAACGAAGCATATCAGGCGTTTGAACCCCTCCACACCCCTCACCAGGGAGGTGATGAAATAAGTCCAGCTTTCGCATCAATTAACCCCGGAGTGACATGCCCTCCTGCCTTCCATAACTCACGGAGGACATCGCCCCCTCTATGCCTCAAAAAAACAAGGAGGATCCCATGAACCTTTTTAATAACTTTATACCGGGCCCGATGACAAAGCCCCTTAAAACCATTAAATTGCCCGGATCAGTCAGCAATCTCGCCCTTTTACTTCTCCTCCTTCCTCTCTCCTCCCTCCACCCCACAACTCTCCTCGTACCTGAACAATTCCCACGCTTCTCTAACGCACTCATCTCCGCAAACAACAACGACACCATCTCCTGCAAAAGACCCACACCCCTCTTCAACCCCTACACCCCAGGCATCTACTCCCTCAAAAACAAAAAAATATTCGTCGGCATCAGAGAACCTGGCTCCAGATCTCCCAACGACATCACCGTACCCAACATCACCATCCACATGCCCCTCAACCTCCTCCACACGGCACCCGACTCCTCCTACTGGACCCCCCAGCAAAAAGTCAACGACCCTGACACCCTGCCACACATAGAACCTTACCTCCTCAAGGGACCCGAAGGCAACATGTGGTTCATTTGGTACAGAAAGGCTGAATTCCTCTGGCCAGGACACATATGCTCAGGCATCTGGGCGAGGAGGTATAACATGGAGACCTCTCAGTTCAATCCCCAGACAGACATCAGTGCCTTCGACTCCCTCGGCGACTTCAGACCCCACGCAACCACCGATACCTCCGGCAAACTCTGGGTCATATGGACAAGAGAAAAAAGCCAGCAAACATGGGACTACGACGAAATGTTCACCACATGGTCCCCATCCCAGGGCTGGGCTCAACCAGACTACGTCGCCGACGACGAAAGATACGACATCGCCCCCTATATATTCAATGCAGGCGGCGACATATGGGTCGTCTTCACTTCCGACACAGTAAACGGCAACCCCCTCAACTACGAAACCTATGCCAGGAAGTGGAACGGACAGGAGTTCTGCTGTGAGACGGTCCTCTCACATCCCGACTGGGGACAGGACGAGGGGGTGTTGTGGGCGACGGGAGACAGGTTTGGAAGGGGACATGTGGTGTGGTATGAGTACTGGACGGGTGGGTTGTTTTACAGGCAGTACTACGGAGGTCAATGGAGTGAGCCCATTCTGGTGAACGATACTACCTGGTTGTATGGGTACGTGAGCGAGATAGATGTGGATGAGGAGACTGGTGAGATATACATAGCATTTGCAGGGTACATCAAGGATGGGAGTGGAGATCTGAACGTGTATCTGACGCATTCGTCGGATGGGTATGAGTGGAGTGAGCCGATACTGGTGAACGAGAACACGTCTTACAGGGATTACTGGCCTTCGCTTGTTGTGAGGTCTGAGGATGACATATGGGTGTTCTGGGAGAAGGAGATAACGTGGGTGATAGACCATGTATGGGGGAGGCATTATGAGGGTGGTGTCTGGGAGCCCGAGATGCAGATAGACCAGATAACCGAGCCGTCACTCGAAATTAAAGGAGAAA
>JAGGUL010000058.1 GCA_021158525.1 Candidatus Hydrothermota bacterium
AGGCAGCAATCGCTTTGATAAGAACTAACGAAGAGATCAGTAACTACTACCAGCGGAAAATAGCCGAAGGGAAAAGTTTCAAGAAAGCGATAGTGGCAACAATGAAGAAAACCCTCAGATACATCTACTCTACCCTCAAAAAGAGAGAACTCAGGCAAAAGGAGACAACCACATGAATTAATCTTTTCTCTCATACCATACCCCTTGACTTCGGATAATAACACTTTGTTACTAATTTTAAATTCGTGCTACCAACCTGTCAAGGGGGCCCTCCAAGCCCAGTGGATCTGGGGTCGGGTCGTGCAACCTGCACGACCCGACCCCGTGAAACTCTTTATAACAGTTAGAGTTGCGAAATTTGAAAAGGTGCGCATAAAACATCAGACGAAGTGAGAGCTGAACCCTCTGTGCCCCAATGGATCGCAGGCAGGCAAATCTGTAAAGCTTATTTATTCTGTATCAATGGGTTATCTGGAATTGAGTTGCCGGGAACTCTATGTGCACATGTCAATATTTAGTAAATCTTTGAGTCGCAATAAACTGAGGTGGTGTCGGGTCGTGCAACCTGCACGACCCGACACCTAACACTAACAGCCTGTTTGTCGAGGAAAGCCGCCTTGGGGAATTCATAACAGAAACTTTTGCCACTATTCTGATAGCATTCCCCGCACTATTCAGATTGGGCCGACTATCGCAGCAGGGAGACGCCAGAGGATCAAATAATCCGTTCAAAAAGCTCCGAGTCAGAAAATCACCATGTCACGGAAAAGGTAAATTCCCCTCTTTTTTCTTTTCCGTGGCTCTCTCGTCGCGGGGCTGCTTTGTCCGCCCTTCCCCGGCGATCCCCCAGGCTACGGAAGTCAGGGTGCCAGGACTATTGTCTTTCTGACAATCCGCCTTCCGGCGCCCTCCAAAACGAGGAAATAAAGGCCCGAGCGAAGAGGCCCAAAACGCCCATCCTGAAAGCCATTTGGTCCGAGAAACCTCTCTTTTAACAGCCTGCCCTCCACATCGAAAAGCCGCAGTCTGTAGAGGCCCCTTCCAAGAAGGACGCAGGAATAATCGACCCCTCCGTGGTTCAGCGAAGACACAGTGAGCTTCGGGACGTTCCACGGCACTCCTGACTCGTAACTTCCGCATTGATAGAGATACCTGACCGTCAGCATATCGCCATCGTAACCTGTGCCGACCTTCCCCGTGAGGTATATGTTTTTGTATCGGTCCACTGCGATACCCCATGAGTAAGTGCCTTCCTCGAGGGTATCGCACCAGAGCAGGTTCCCGGCTGAATCGTAAATCAACGTGAGAAAATCGTAATCCGAAAGCGTCACGTGAGCGATACCGGTGACATACACGTTCCCCACTGAGTCCACAGCGATCCCCTGCGCAACATCGTTGCTGGTGCAGTCAAAACTCTCGGACCATAAGAGATTGCCCTGTGAGTCGTATTTGACGGTATAGAAATCGCTGTTATTGCCGATAAGGGCGGAACCCGTCACGTAGATATTTCCGCCCGCATCGACAGCTATAGCGTGGGCTACATCGTCATTCTCATTATCTGCTACACGGCTCCATACCAGGTTACCCGAAGGATCGTACTTCACTGTGAAGAAATCGTAGTCTCCCCCGTTATGCGATTTCCCCGTGAGATAGATGTATCCATCGGGATCGAGGGCTATCCCTCCCGGGACATCGATGTCTCCGTTGTTTATGCTGTCCATCCAAATGGGCTCCCCATTGAAAGCATATTTCACGAGCAGGTAGTCTGCGGTGCCACTTATAAACGACACTCCTGCCACGTATATGGCTTCTGTGTCATCGACGGCGACACCATAGGCTACGTCGTCCTCCGATTTATCCAGCGTCGTGTGCCATTCCAGGTTTCCGGAGGCGTCGTACTTTAAGAGGACAAAATCCGCGTCAATCCCTGATCGCATTTCTCCGCAGACATAGATATACCCGTCTTCATCCACCGTCACGCCGAACCCTCCTGAACTCGTGCCCAGATCGAGAGTATCCATCCAGTTGAGACTTCCAGAGCTATCGTAGCCCGCCGTTATGAGGTGATACGCTCCGTTGATCTTTGAGGCTCCAGTTATGTAGGTGTTTTCACTCGTGTCGATGGCGAATCCATAAGCTACATCGTCATCTCCGTTGTCCAGGATGCTCATCCAGTCTACAACATACTGCTGAGCACGACTGTTTTCCTCTAAAAAGTCCAAAACCAACGATCAGGGGAGGTCTTTCCCGGTCGTCGCGAAAATAAATTTGGAGTACTTGATCCCCCTGAGGCTCGAGAGCTCATCGGCGGCCTTCTTTATCTCCTCCGCCCTTCCTCTGAAAACGGTGGTTTCCATGCAATTCATCTCGTCGATGTGAAAGTGAAGGGTACAGAGTATCAGATCTCCGTGGTGATGCTGTTCTCGAGTAAGCCTGGAACAGAGTTCCCTCTGAGTGTGGTCGTAAACAACTATCAGGACGCCCATCATCTCCCCCTCCCGTGTCTTCCACCTCTCCTCCACTATCATTCCTCTGATGAGATCCCTTATGGCCTCTGACCTGGAGGAGTACCCCTTCGAAGAGATAATCGAGTCAAAGAGGTCAAGCAACTCCCTGTCCATCGAAACGCCGAATCTGACTGTTTCTCCCATTTTCCCCCCTTTTTGAAGCTTCGAAATGTCAACTTTTCTTAATCATAAAAATTAACTCCTCCGCTTTCAAGTTCCCGTAACCCGACAGAGTGACCCCGGTTTCAATTGATTGGAACCCAGGAAAATACAGGGACCTCTTAAAGATTGACAGGCTCGAGGGCGTTTTCTTATACTTCTTTTTTAGAAAAGGAGGCAGAATATGAAGAAAACAGTATGGTTGCTGGTTATAATGGGGCTCGTTCTCCCGGCAGCGGCCGGGGCCCAGCAGGAGGTAACCATATACGATATCCAGTATACCACCGATCCGAGTGGAACTTCGCCCATGGTCGGAGATACGGTCCTCACTTACGGAATTGTGACAGGGATTTTTGAGAACAACTTCTTCATCGAGGAGAGGCCCGGCGGAGCCTGGCACGGCATATACGTCTATCGCGGATACAACAGCTCCCCTACCGTATCAATAGGTGACAGCGTGAGCGTGACGGGCATAGTCTCAGAATATTATAATCTGACAGAAATCGGCTGCAACTACTACGGAGAGGTCACCGTTCTGGCATCAGGGCTTCAGCTTCCCGACACGACTGAGATCACCATAGCCGACATGAGCCAGGAGAAATACGAAGGGATGCTCGCCATCATCAGGGACGTTTACTTCGTGGAGTCGGGTGTCTTCGAGGGCAACACCGCCTATCACATTTACGATGAGAACGGCGATACCGGAATAGTATATGTGAAAACCGCTTCGAGCGCCGTTGGAACAACCATTCCGACCGGGATTACAAACGTCGTCGGCAACATGTCCCAGTTTTCCAGCCATTACGAGATCTTCCCCAGGGCTCCAGAGGATGTCCCCGTCGAGGAGAGCGAGCTGATCTCCCCTGAAAGGGAAGTTCGCCTTGCGAAAAATCTGCTGAGATCCGGAGAGCCTCTCGAGCTTCTCTTTAACGAACCCGGCGAATACGAGATAAACGTTTACGATGTTACCGGAAGGCTCCTCGATTCACGCAGTCACATCATCTCTGGGGCAAATTCCCTCAAAATCGACACAGACGGGCTCACGGCGGGTATCTACTTCCTGAAAGTGAATTCGGCTGTGAAGAAATTCGCTATCAGATAAGCATGAATGCGAATTGTCCGGGGGGCGGGAATCTTCGA
This sequence comes from Candidatus Hydrothermota bacterium, assembly GCA_021158525.1. Lineage (GTDB taxonomy): Bacteria > Hydrothermota > Hydrothermia > B15-G9 > DRBW01 > DRBW01. The sequence goes on from JAGGUL010000058.1 coordinate 3,807, forward strand.
TTCCCGCCCCTTTCGTCTTTTATAAACTGCTTACCTTTCAAGAAGATCAAGTTTTTCCAAAACAGAATGTCTCTGGTCCTTCTGCTCCGCTCAGGAATGATTAGTCGTG
>JAGGUL010000061.1 GCA_021158525.1 Candidatus Hydrothermota bacterium
AGGTCTTCCTCGACGACGGAAATCACTCCAACGATTCCATAATGAATGCGAAACCCGGAGTTGCTTATTTCTACGAAATCGACGGAACGGAGCCAGATACCACCTATCTCGACTCGGGCAGGTTCAACTGGCTTCAGAAAGGCATCGACTACACCATCCATCCTGGCAATGTCCTTGAAATACTCAAAAATCCCCTCAGTGACCCCCAGATACTGGGTGTCTACTACACGACTTATTCTGGCAAGACCGTCGGAGACGTCAGCGACACGACAAACCTCAAATTGAAGCTCATTCGGCCGAAGCACCTGCCGATCTACATAAATCCCAACCCCCAGAACCATCAGGAATATGTCGAAAAAAGCCTCTGGCTTCTCGAGCTGAAAAACGTCTATAGCCTCGGGGGCACCGATCTCGTCTACAGCAAACTTCAAATCCAGATAAAAAAGGAAACCTCGGGGATAGATTCCACTGGAGAGAACGGAAGGACCTATCTGGAGATCCTGGGGCTCGATGTCAATGGCGATGGCCGTGTGGAGCAGACCAGAACCATAAACGGCCAGCTCATTACCATACTGGACCTCATTAACGGCTATCTCTTCTTCCCGTCGCCCTTCCCGTTCCAGGATACAGCTCTTGCGGAACCCGATTCTGCCATTTACTGGTATCGAACATTGCAGCCCGATCAGGGAAGGAAATACTACATGGACGTGGTGCTCGGCCAGAGGTCCGACGTCATCTCGCTCGGAGCCGTGAACATAATCGAGGGAAGCGAGGTAGTAAAATACAACGGACGCGTTCTCAAGAGGGGGGTAGATTACAACATCGACTATGAATCGGGGATACTGACCATATTGAACGACGAGGTACTCAGCGACCCGAATGCCGATCTGAGCATCTCCTTCGATTATGCGCCCTTCATCTCTCAGAAACAGAAGTCCCTCGTGGCCACTCGTCTTGAGTACGAATGGTCCGATGCCTTCAGAATAGGCTCATCCTGGCTGATGAGGAGCGAGGGAACCATAGAGGAGAGGCCGCGCCTCGGTGAGGAGCCCACGAGAAACGTCCTCGGTGAGCTCGATTTGAACCTGGATCTCAAATTGACTGCGCTCACGAATCTCCTCAATAAGCTCCCCCTGATATCCAGTGAGGAGCCCGGGTATCTGCGGGTACACGGAGAAGTTGCTCAATCCTTCCCCAATCCCAATATCAAAAACGACGCTTACCTCGACGACATGGAAGGGGTCAAGCTCGCCTCCGCCCTTCCCATTTCGAGGACCTCCTGGGTACGGGGAAGCATCCCTCTCGACACGACCAGGATTCCTCTGGATACTGCTGGGTTGGGCAAAATCATCTGGGCGATACCCCCAGATATGGTCAAGGCCGGCGATATCTATCCCAATCTATCCGAAGAAGAGAAGGACAAAAACACCACAGTCCTCTTCATCGTTGTCGACACCGCCGGGACAGGCGAGAGGAAATGGGTCAGTCTGGAGACGATCCTCAGCAAAGTGGGAACCGACATGACGAACATGGACTATCTGGAGATCTTCATAAAGGGCAGCGGGGCAAAGCTCCATATCGATCTCGGCTACAACATACCTGAAGCCAGGGTCTGGAGGGACAGGGCCGGCAGAGTCAGGGGAGTGGATCCGAACGACCACATAACCAATGAGGACAGGAACGGCAATGGAACGCTCGAGTACTCTGAGGACACGGGTCTCGACGGAGTTATGGGCGATGACGATAAGTGGACTCCGCCCGATTCCGGGACAGTACAGTACGACGACGGTAACGATGATTACCACTACGATCCGAAGAAAAAATGGGACTACAGCAAGATAAATGGGACGGAGAAAAACGGCGGCGAGCCCGACAACATGGATCTGGACAACAACGGTTTCGTGGATCAGAGCAACGATTACTTCGAATTCTCTATCGATCTGGACGATACCAGCTTTATCAAGCCAGATACCGTCACCGAGGCTGGCTGGAGATACTACAGGATCCCGATAAAAGATTCCCGATACTACAGGACCTTCGGGAACCCCTCCTGGGATCAGATCCGCTATGCCCGCCTCTGGATCTCCGATTTCGAAGGGCCCGATACAATAATGATCGCCAAGATGGAGATAACGGGAATTCGATGGAGGAATTTCGGCCTTTTCACCGTCGACAGCCTGGATCCTCCAGACACATTGACGGAGAAATTCAGGGTCGGCCTTGCCAACAATAAAGAACATTCCTATTACAGTCCCCCTCCACAGGTCAAGCTGAAAAGGGACACGAGGGGCGTCTGGGAGAGGGAACAGTCGATGACCCTCACCTTTGAGAACATAGGCAAAAATCACGGAGGGGTGGCTCACAGGGTGCTTTATGAGAAACAGGACATCCTGGAGTACAGGGAGCTCAAGCTGTACCTCAAATCCCGTTATCCCATGGACTTTTACCCGATATTTTTCATAAGGATCGGCGCTGACACCAATAATTTCTATGAATACAGGTTCCGCCTGAAGGACGATGAGTGGACCTCGGTATCTGTATACCTCGATTCCCTGACCCAGTTCAAAAAATCCATACTGGACACCGCCCAGGACCAGTATGCCTATTACAGAAAAGGCAATCTGGCGTTCAAAGGAAAACCGACTTTGACCGACATCAGAATGTACGAAGTGGGAATCATCAACGACAGCTCCGACACACCACTCACGGGCGAGTTCTGGGTCGATGAGCTCCGGGTCTCAGGACCTCACAGGGAAAGCGGGATCGCCATGAACACCCGCGTTGACTTTAAAATCGCCGATATCATCGAGGGGAATTTTTCAGTTACTCGAGAAGAGGACAATTTCCGTTCCCTCACATCGACTTCTCCCGGAAGGGAGACAAAACAGGCCTACTCGGCATCGGCAACCTTTCACCTCGAGAGCTTTCTTCCAAAAGAATGGGGCTTCTCGCTCCCCTTTACCTACTCGAGGAGCAAAAACGAGAACCTGCCCAAATACGGCGTGGGAACCGATGTTCTCCTCACCGATGAGCAACGCCAGAAGGAAAAAAGCGCGAGCTTCGCTCAGAGTTTCAGCTTCCGCTTCAGCAAGCGGGGCTCCAAGAACCGCCTGTTGAAATGGTTCGTAGATCCCATTGCCTTTCAGGCTTCCGGCAACGAAAGCGAAAGCAGAAACCCCACAAAGATAACCAATTCCGTGAGGAGGACTCTGAGCTTCTCCTATTCCTACAACCCCGTTGTGGGGAAACCTCTAAAAATCCTGGGAACTGAAATCTACTACTTCCCATCGAACTACAGCTTTTCGCTCACTTACAACAAGGACTCAACCAGCATGTACGACCTGATGTCGGGAACGAAGACCGTGACTCCAAGGGAAATCGGGGAAATAACCGGTTCTATTTCCTATAGAATACTGAGGAATTTAAACGCCTCTTACTCCATGGGCCGCACCCACAACCTTCTTTGGGACAGGACTAGATTTTTCGGCAAGGAAATGGGAAGGACAGAAGACCTTACCCTTAACTATAGCTTCAACATCTTCCACATCATCTCTCCCAACCTGTCTTACAGGGCGAGTTATAACGAGACCCGGCCCGAAGATCTCATCATGGATACACTGGGGCTGCGGGATTTCAATCAGAACACTAATCTCGATGCCAGTTTCTCCCTGGAAATACCGAGGTTTTTCAGACTCATCGGTTCCCTGAGAAACGAGGCAATGGATACCGTCCCCGGCGGCGGTGGCCCACTTCACCCGATACTGAAAATCATCGATAAACTCGCAAATTTCTTCCAGGCGCCTTCCTTTTCCTATTCTTACAGCAGGAGCGCCGACTGCAGGATGGCAACTGACAGGCCGGACTGGAAATATCGACTGGGATTCACTGAAAAGATACAACTTCCTTCATACGACAACACGCGGAGCACCCGGAGCCTCAGTAACACATTCAATATCTCGGGCCGATTCAACCTGTCCTTTGCCAGCCTGAACTACACCTGGAACTATAGCATAGCCGACAACAGGAGTTACGGTGCGAAGTACAGGACATACAGCCTTACCTGGCCCAATCTAACTCTCAACATAAATTCGCTCAAGGGGATCATTCCCAAAAGCGACAATTACCTGCAGAGCGCTTCCTTCCAGGCCACCTTCAACAGGTCGAGCCAGAAACAGAAAGACCTTGCCCAGGACCTCGTTACCCAGGACAAACAAGACCAGAACCTCTCTCCCTCTCTCAGGTTTAACTTCAAGAACGGACTTATGGCAAGCACGTCTTTTTCGTGGAACAAAAGCGACCTGAAGAACTACGGCTTCCAGACATCGACCCAGGAGAACGATCGAAAAGCCCTTTCTTTCGACATAAGCTATTCCTTCAGGAATCCCCAGGGCTTCAAGCTGCCGCTTTTCGGCAAGAAGATACTCAGAATAAAGAGCGAACTGAGCACCTCATTGAGGATCAATATAGAAGACTCTAAAACTATACAGACTGGCACCCCCACCTCCAGTAACCGTAAATTCTCCATGGAACTCAAAGGATCCTATAACTTCTCGAGAAGTGTCACGGGGGGATTGAACTTCAATTACACCGTCGACAAAAACCGGCTGACAGGCAGGACTCGCAAGGAAATAGGGCTCACGGCTAACGCCTCTTTCAAATTCTGATGGATTGGCGACAACTGAAGATGAACCTCCAGCTTTCCCGCGAAGAATCTGCCATTCTTCTTTTTCTCGCCCTGTCTTTCACCGTCGGAAATGCCTTCCTGTTTATCGAGAAGGGCCGGGATAAAATCAAAAAGGCGGAAGAGGTCTCTCGCCTGAGGAAATCCATTTATCCCATAGATCTGAACTCCGCGGGACTGGATGAGCTCGTCTTGCTGCCCGGTATCGGAGAGAAAACAGCGCACAGGATAATCGAGCTCAGGAAAAAGAGGGGCGGCTTTCGCCGTATTGAGGAACTGCTGGATGTGCCCGGCATAGGCCCCAAAAAGCTCGACGCCCTTCGAGATAAAGTCTTGATAGCCCGCTGAAATGAGGAAATTCCTGGCAAAGCTCATAGAATTCCTCTATCCTATCTGGGTAAAGACCCTGAAGATCACGGTGAACGGCGATGATGAGGCCAGACCCTGCGTTTACGTTTTCTGGCACAGCAAGATGTTCCCCCTTCTGCATTCCTGGAAAAACCGTGGAATCTGCGTGCTCGTTTCGTCCCACAGAGACGGGGAGCTGGCGGTCGGTCTGCTCAAAAAGTATGGCTACACCCTGGCGAGAGGCTCCTCGACCCGGGGAGGTGTAAGAGGAGGGAAAAAACTGCTGGAAGCTCTGAAAAATGGCTTCAGCATAGCCATCACTCCCGATGGCCCAAGAGGGCCGCGATGGCGCTTTAAGGAGGAAACCCACAGGTTTCTCAAACTGGCCGGAGTCCCAGCCATCCTCATCGGGGTGGGCTATTCGAAGCACAACAAGCTGGGCAGTTGGGACAGGTTCGAGCTCCCGATGCCATTCTCGCGCTGTGTGATAGAGCTTATAAAGGTAGATCCACGGGGAAAGTCGAGGGATGAGATGGAGAAACTGCTTTGGGAGATAAACAAAAATGCAGAAAGGAGAGCCACAGGTGAAGGTTGATTTCGGGAAAATAGCCGGGCAGGAGAGAGCAAAAGCCTTTCTCAGCGCTGCCTTATCGGGGGGAGATATAGCCTCTGCCTACCTCTTCGAAGGGCCTGAAGGTGTCGGCAAAGCCACCCTCGCTCTGGAGTTCGCGAAGGCCCTTAACTGCGAGAACCCCAAAGTCAGACCCTGCAACAGGTGCCGCACCTGCAGGATGATCTCGGGCTTCTCTCATCTCGATCTCATCGTTCTCCTGCCCGGGGACCCTGAAGAATGGATGGAAGAGATCGGCAAAGATGGGAGGATAAGGCCGCCTTCTTACGACCCTACGAGAGAGATCTCGATAAACCAGATAAGAGAACTGAAAAAGGAGCTCTCAAAAGCGCCCTATGAGGCCAGATACAGGGTTGTTCTCATATTGAACGCCGAGAACCTGAGCCTGGAAGCCCAGAACGCGTTCCTGAAAACCCTGGAGGAGCCTCCACCGAGAACCACCTTCCTGCTGATCTCTTCGCAGCCCGAAAAGGTCCTCCCCACCATCGTATCCAGGGCCAGAAGGGTGAAATTTGCGCCCCTCGACGAGGATGAGTTCGTGTCTCTGGACCTTGGATTGAAGGAAAAGAAGCTCCTTTTCCGGCTGAGCGGCGGCTCTCCGGGAAAGGCACTGAAACTGGTCGAGCTGGGTCTTCTGGACCTCAGAAAGGACCTGTTGAACCTCCTGAGGACGAGAGAACCCGATGTAGTGGGAAATAAAATTCTCCCCTCGCTCCAGGGCTCGGGATCAAAGGGGGATCTGGAGGCCTTTTTCAACGTCTACCAGAGTGTGCTGAGGGACCTCTTGCTCCTCAAAATCGGGGTCGGGCGAAATCTGTTGACGAATCAAGACCTCGCTCCACAGGTCGAAAAAACTACAAGGAACATGTCTACGGTGGAGATCTCCGCCCTGCTCGAAATCAGCTTCAAAGTCGAGGTGCTTTCCAGGAAAAACACCAACAGGGACCTCCTCATCTACACCCTCTTCAGGCCGGTCTTCGATCGAGATCAGGGGTGAGCTTCAAGCCAGTTGTTGCCCACCCCCATGTCCACCTTGAGTGGAACCTTTAATTTGAGAGCCCCCTCCATCTTTTCCCTTATAATCTCTCCGGCCTCCGCGACGAGCTCTTCCTTCATCTCGAAAAGAAGCTCGTCGTGGATCTGAAGCAACATATACACTTCTTTGCCCCGGAATTCGCGCCATATATCCACCATTGCCTTCTTAATCAGGTCGGCCGCGCTCCCCTGAATGGGAGCGTTTATCGCGATCCGCTCGGCGAACTCCCTGACCGTTCGGTTTCCGCTGTTGATCTCTGGAACGTATCTCCTCCTCCCGAGGAGGGTGGTCACATATCCATTCTCCCTCGCGAATTTTAGTGTTTCCTGTATCCACTCTGCGACGCGGGGATACGTGGCGAAATAAGTATAAATTATCTGAGCTGCCTCTTCGTTGCTGATGTTAAGTTCCTTTGCCAGTCCATAAGGACTCATTCCGTACGTGATCCCGAAATTCACGACCTTCGCCTTTCTCCTGTCGAGCCCGGTAACTTCCTCTTCCTTTTTATTAAATATGTAAGAGGCCGTCTTGCGATGGATGTCCGCGTCTTTCATGTAAGCATCGATAAGGTTCTCATCTCCCGTCATGTGGGCGAGGATCCTCAGCTCTATCTGAGAATAATCGGCAGACAGCAATTTATAACCGGGAGAAGCGACGAAAGCCCTCCTCAATTCTCTTCCTATCTCCGAACGGATAGGTATGTTCTGAAGGTTCGGATTGGAACAGGAAAGCCTCCCGGTGGAGGTCCCGGTCTGGTTAAAGGTTGGATGAATTCTGCCATCCCTGCTGTCTATGAGCCCCACGAGTGAGCTCACATAGGTGCTTTTGAGCTTGAAAAGTTCCCTGTATTCCAGGATCTTGCGCGGAAGCTCGTGGATCTCCGAGAGTTTTTGAAGCACCTCGAAATCGGTAGAATACCCCGTTTTGGTCTTCTTCACGGGGGGGAGTTTGAGTTTCTCAAAGAGCACCTTGGCAAGCTGCCTGGGCGAGTTAATGTTAAAGCTTTCTCCTGCAAGACTGTAGATCTCCTGGATTAATGCAAGGAGCTTGCGATCCAGTTCCCTTCCCATCTCCTCGAGATAACCCCTGTCCACCAGAACTCCCCTGTGTTCCATCTCGGCGAGGACCACGGCAAGAGGCAGTTCTATGTCCCGATATAGGTCATAGAGCGCTTTTTCTCTGAGCTCTCTTATCAAGTCGTCCCTTAAAAGGAGGGCGACCTGTACCTCCTCGAGTTTCCGCAAACCGGGCTCTTCATGTATCTTGTAGCCAAGTTTCTCCATTGCGACAAATTCGAGATCGTGTCGCGGCTTTCCCGGATCGAGGAGATAACTCGCCAGCATGGTGTCATAGTTTACCTCAAACCCCGAAAGCCCCCGGTCCAGAAAAGCCCTCAGGGCCGTCTTAGAATCGAAACAGCCCTTCCTTTCGACCCCCTCAAGGAGCGCATAGCCCTCTTCAAGGGGAATCCTCCAGGCAGCTTCCTTCGAGGACATAACGATGATATGCTCGTCGGAAACGGTAAAAAGCGGGAATTCGCCGAGTTCTCCCGCAGATGGAAAGCCTTCTCTCTCCCTTATGGGGGGAGGATAATCGGCCATCTCCGCCATAAGAGAGGCAAATTCGAGTTCCCTGAAAACCTCAAAGAGCCGCCTTCTATCGGGTTCTCTTCTCCTGAGAATCTGGAGCTCCACGTGCAGAGGGGTATCGAGCCGAAGCCTCGCCAGTTCCCTGGCGAAGAAAACCTGATCCCTGTATTTGAGAAGAAGTTCACGCAGCTTCGGCTTCCCTATCTCATCGATGTGATCATAAATGCCCTCGAGAGAGCCAAACTGGGCGAGAAGCTCCCTGGCGCTTTTATCTCCGATCCCGGGCACTCCGGGGATGTTGTCTATCTGATCCCCCACAAGGGCAAGATAATCCGGGATCCTCTCGGGCGGCACGCCGAACTTGGATATAACGGCCTCGCGGTCGTACAGCACCTCCTGCTTGGGCCTGGTATCGAGCACCCTAATCCTATCGGAGACGAGCTGCAGGAGGTCCTTATCGCTCGTGACAAGCAACACCTCAAAGCCACGGCTCTCCGCATCTCTCGCGAGGGTTGCCATTATGTCGTCGGCCTCATAACCGGGCACTTCCAGGATCTCAAAGCCGAGCCCTTTCCCTATCTCCCTTATCCACCTGAGCTGGGAGGATAGCTCTCCCGGCATCGGGGGCCTCTGAGCCTTGTACTCCTCGTATTGCTGGTGTCTGAATGTGGGCGCCTTCGAATCAAAGGCAAGCCCCACGTACTCGGGTTCGTACTCCCTGAGAAGTTTCAATATGGAATTGGTGAAAGCAAAAGCTGCACTCGTGTTCTCGCCTTTAGAATTTCTAAGGGGATTCCTGATAAAGGCAAAATAAGCCCTGTAGGCAAGGGAATTGCCGTCGATGAGCATTAAAAGTCCGGAACCTTTCACCCCTCTTTCAAACCCCAATCGTAGGGAATCCCGCCCTTATAGGGATCGATCCTGTATTCGTCGGGCGACTCGTAGTTATAATGTTCGGTGGGCACGTTCAATACTATGGCCATCTCGGTTCCGATTCCCTTGATGCCGTGCAGCACCATGGGAGGTATGCTGATGAGCACGCGGTTTTGCTCGCCCACAAAAAATTCATTCGTCTCCCCGTATGTGGGCGAATCAGGACGGTTATCGTAAAGCACGATCTTCGCCATCCCTTTGATGACCGTCATGTTGTCCCTCTGAAGCTTGTGGTAATGCCAGCCCTTGACTACTCCGGGATAAACCGTCGTGATGTATACCTGCCCGAATTTCTCGAATATCTCGTCGTCGTCCCTGAGTATCTCCATTAGAAAACCCCTCTCGTCGGGGATAACCCTGAGTTTCTTCACGGCCACTCCATGTATCATGGCTCCGATTATATCCTCGCCTTTTTAAGCTGTCAAGTTGACTTTCCTTAAACTAAATCTCCATTAAAGCATTTAAAATTATTTGAATTTTCACATACTTTTCAAGTAACTCTTACCTATTTAATAACAACACCTTCATCTTCCTCGGCAGAACGTCTTATGATTTCCTCAATCATATCGACCTCATCATCATTATTTACCGGTCATATCCAATTCTTTAATACAACAAGCTCTAATAACAAGATCCAAATCAAAAATGAAAAATAACACTATGTCTATCTCTTTTCAAAGGCACTGAAGAAAGGATGATCTGATACAGGAGAGTTTTCTCAGGATATTCCTTACCGAAGGGCAAATACCACCGAAAGGCTTTGAATATGTTTGTTAAATCAAAGATCAAAATTAAACATGCTTTGCAGAAGTAATTATTTCTGAGTGA
>JAGGUL010000017.1 GCA_021158525.1 Candidatus Hydrothermota bacterium
GGGATTCACGCCTTGATATTCTTTTTCCTGTTCTGGAGCGGCGTCTGGGTAATGCTTAAAATGACAAATTTCATAAAGGTAGAGAGGACAGCATGAGACTTCGGCTCATTTTAACTGCATTTGCGCTCAGGGCGCTATGGGGACAGACCCCGGATGACGCACTCAGCATAAGAAACGATCTGGATTTCCTGAACCTCAGGAAAAGGGTCGCGGCTCGAAACCCGGGGTTTTTCGGGCCCGGAGATCCCGTGACGAAGGCGGACAGCCTCCTCAGGAAAAAGATAGGATTTCTCAACTCGAACTGCCTCCAACTGTCTTTCAGGGCGGATTCCCTGGCCAGGGGCTATCTGACTGCTTCACTGAAGATCAAGATGGACAGGGCTCTCCTTGTGATGGAGCCGACCCTGAAGGTCGGCAGATCTCCCGATTATCCGACCCATCTGTGGAAAGATTTTGCCGCAGGCGACATAATCTCCGGCTACCTGCGTATCCCGTTTGAGCACTTCAAAATTATAGCAGGAAGATACCCCTTTTACGATGGCCCGGCCTTCGGCGATCCCTTCTTCTTTTCGGGCGAACTTCCGCCCCTGGATCTGCTCGGCTTTACCTTTGAAAAGGGACATTTTGGCTTCCTTTATCTCTTTTCCCCTCTGGGACTCTACTTGCCCGATAGCACCCAGAAGTACCTGAACTATCACAAGCTGACTTTCTCCCCCACCAGCAGCATGACCTTTTATTTCTCTGAAGCGGCTCTCTATGGAGGTCGGAACGCGCCTCCCGACCCTTACTACGTGAACCCCTTTCTGCTCTATTACCCCAGGCTGTGGAACAGGAGGATAGTCGATGAGAACATCCTGTGGAGCTTCGGGTTCAACTCCGTCGTAGGGAACAGAATTTTTTACGGGGAACTGGTGATCGACGATTTCCCCTATACTGTAGAGAGAAACGAACATCCAAAACTTGCATGGCTTCTGGGAACTATCCTGGGGCATCCCCTCGGCCTTGAGCATCTCTTTCTCAGGCTATCGTACAGGGGAGCCACGCGCTGGACCTTCGGACACAAGTCCTCCTGGCTTTCCTTTACCCACGAAGGGGTTCCTCTCGGTCCCCCAGATGGCAACGACTTCGACAGGATTTCCCTCGACATCGACCGCCGATTTAATCGGGGCGATTTCGTCGTTGCCCTTGACTTCAGGAGAAAGGGCGAGGGGGGCCCTGAGGAGAAAGAGCCCTCGGGGAACTTTCCCGATCCCTTCTTTCTCACCGGCGTTGTCGAGAAAAGGCTTTCCTTTGGCATAGGTCTTCTCATTGTGAAAAAGCAGGTGCTGGGATTTCGTGCCCGATACTCGAGATTCTGGAACTACGAAAACCGGGAAGGCACGACCAGGAGCCTCTTCAACCTTAGCTTATTTGCACTGTACCGCATATAAGGCTTGACCATGACCTTCTTTTTTCTTATTATATGTGGGATGAAAATATAAACGGGAGATAAGAGGAGGGGATGTTAGATAAAACGAGGGTTCCGCTCTCAAGGCCATATCTTGGAAAGGAGGAAATTGAGGCTGTCGCTGAAGTCTTAAGAACCCCTTTCCTAAGCCTGGGCCCCCGGTTCCGCGAATTCGAAGCCATGTTCTCGGAATACATGGGGGGACGTCAGGCTATAGCGGTGTCAAGCGGCACTGCGGGGCTACATCTGGCCGTCAGGGCTGTTGGCGTGAGGGAAGGAGATCTGGTCATCACCACCCCCTTCAGCTTCATCTCATCCTCCAATGTAATCCTTTACGAGAGAGGCGTCCCTCTTTTCTTCGATATAGACGATAAAACACTCAACCTGGATCCCGGAAGGGTCTGGGACTACCTCAGAAAGAAAACCAGAAGGGACAAAGAGGGAAAGCCAATAGATATCGAACGGGGCAAGCGTGTTGCAGCCATGATCCTCGTTCACATCTTCGGACATCCCGTCGACATGGATCCTTTCCTGGAAATGAGCCGGGAATACGATATACCAATCGTAGAGGATGCCTGCGAGGCTCTGGGAGCCCTCTACAAGGGCAAAAAAGCCGGCACCTTCGGAGAGATCTCGGTTTTCGCTTTTTACCCCAACAAACAGATAACCACAGGCGAAGGCGGGATGGTAACGACGAGAGAAGATAGGCAGGCCGAGCTGATCAGGAGCATGAGGAACCAGGGCAGGGGGGACAACGGAAAGTGGCTCAACCACGTGAGGCTCGGCTACAATTACAGGATGGACGAGCTGTCGGCGGCTCTGGGAATAGCTCAGATGAAAAAACTCGATGCCATCCTCAAAAAACGCGACGAAATCGCGAAACTTTATACGGAGCTTCTCTCTGAGGTCGAGGGGGTAGAGGCGCCCTTCGTCGCCCCGTGGGCCAGGATGAGCTGGTTCGTTTACGTCGTAAAGCTCAAAGAGAGAATAGACAGGGAAATGATAATGAAGAGACTTGAGGAGGCGGGGATCGATTCGAGACCCTATTTCCCGCCAATTCACCTTCAGCCCTTTTACCGCGAGCTTTTTGGGTTCAGGGAGGGAGATTTCCCTGTTACCGAGTCGGTATCCAGAAGGACTGTAGCATTGCCTTTTTACACGGGGCTCGAGCCAGAAAAAATCCAATATGTGGTGGAAGAACTTGAGAAAGCCATTAAAAAGGAGGGTAGCTTTTGAAAAGGCTTTATAAAGTTCTCTTCTTTCTTTTCGGGGACATCTTTCTCCTCACATTATCCCTGTGGCTTTCTTTCCTGATCAGATTTGACGGAAGCATCCCCCACGTTTACTTCAGGGTTTTCCCCCTCTATCTCATGATCTCGCTCGGGATAAAACTGGCAGCCTTCGAATCCTACAGGCTGTATAATATCTCATGGTCTCTCGTCAGCATCTATGAGCTGATCGCTGTCTTCAAGGCCTGCACGATGAGCTCACTTCTCATCGTTTCTCTTTCCTTCTTCCTGAGGGATATAAGGATATTCGGCATGGTCCCGAGGTCGGTTCTCCTCATAGACTACCTCCTGACCCTGTTTTTCATCTCGGCCTTCAGGTCGATCAGGCGAATTCAGTGGCAGATGTTCAAGAAAAAGGCCCTCACCGCGAACAAAAAGGTCCTCGTCGTGGGAGCGGGCAATGCCGGCGAACAGCTCGTCAGGGATATGTTAAGGACCCCGAAGGCGGGACTCTTCCCGGTGGGTTTCATAGACGACGACCCTGCCAAGAGGGGCATTTCCATCCACGGCGTTAAGGTCCTCGGCAATCGCTACGACATCCCCAGGATCGTCAGGAAGTACAAGATCCAGGAGATTATAATAGCGATGCCCTCGGTGCCATCCCACGAGATAAAGAGCATAGTGGACATAGCGAGGGAGACCGAGCTCAAAAGCATAAAGATACTGCCAAGCCTCAACGACATCTTCACCCGCAAGGTGGGAATATCAGATGTCAGAGACATAAGGGTGGAGGACCTTCTGGGCCGGGATCCCGTCGTGATCGACACCGAGGCCATCGAGAGCTATATAGGCGGAAGGACGGTATTGATAACGGGAGCCGGAGGTTCCATAGGGTCGGAGCTGGCGAGGCAGATAACCAGGTTCAAACCTCAATCCATCATCCTCCTGGACCAGGAGGAGACGGAACTCTTCTTCATAAGGAGAGAGATGAAAAATCTGGCTCCCGACATAGATATCGCCCCGATCATCTGCGACATAAGGGATCATTCAAAACTGGAGAGGGTCTTCGCCCGTTACCTCCCCGAGGTCGTCTTCCATGCCGCCGCTTACAAACACGTGCCGATGATGGAGGAAAACCCCGACGAGGCAGTGAAGAACAACATCATAGGAACGTTAAACCTCGCTGAAATAGCTATAAAGTTTGGCACGGAGAAATTCGTCCTCATCTCCACGGACAAAGCGGTCAATCCCACTTCGGTGATGGGAGCATCGAAGCGTGTCGCAGAGATGCTGGCGATCAAGCTGAACGAGAGGGGGATAACCAAATTCGTGGCAGTGAGGTTCGGAAATGTCCTCGGTTCAAGGGGATCGGTTATACCAATTTTCCAGGAGCAGATCAAACGGGGAGGCCCTGTGACGGTCACTCACCCTGAGATGAAGAGGTATTTCATGACCATATCGGAGGCAGTGCTCCTCGTGCTGCAGGCAGGTTCCATGGGAGATGGCGGAGAGGTCTTCGTTCTCGACATGGGAGAGCCTGTGAAAATAGTGGACCTTGCCAAAGAGCTCATCAAACTCAACGGGCTCGAGCCCGACGTCGATATACCGATAGTCTTCACCGGCCTGCGGCCCGGGGAGAAACTCTTCGAAGAGCTCCTCACCGCCGAAGAAGGCTCAATTGCAACTTCTCACAGCAAGATCTACGTGGCCAGGATTAACTATGAGAGCAACTCGGAGACATTGCTCAAAAGGATCGAGGAACTGGAGCACCTGGCTGATAGGGGCGACAACACGGGAATCATCAAGGTCCTGATGGAATTGCTCCCGAGATACAGACCTGATCCGAGGATATGGAAGGATATCCCCGAGAGAAAAATCGAGGACACCACCCAGGCCTGATTTCCAATGGATAACCCCGACAAACCTCTCATTTATCTCATCGTCGGCGCCAGGCCAAACTTCATGAAAGCGGCTCCCCTGATAAGGGCGCTCGAGGAAAGGGCACCCGAAATAAAATCCCTCCTCGTCCACACCGGCCAGCACTACGATTACGAGATGTCCAAAGCTTTTTTCGAGGACCTGGATATGCCGGATCCCGATATATACCTGGGAGTGGGCTCGGGAACTCACGCAGAGCAGACGGCAAAGATAATGATAAGCCTCGAAAAGGAGATCTTCGACAACAGGCCTGACCTGATAGTGGTCTTCGGAGATGTCAATTCGACCCTGGCGGCCTCGGTGGTGGCTTCGAAGCTTATGGTGCCGGTAGCTCACGTGGAAGCCGGTCTGAGGAGTTTCGATAGAACCATGCCAGAGGAAATAAACAGGATTGTAACGGACATATTGTCGGACCTTCTCTTCACGACGGAAAGAGACGCCATAGAGAACCTCAGGCGAGAGGGCATCCCCGATGAAAAAATACATTTCACGGGCAATGTGATGATAGATACTCTCCTGACTTTCGCCGATAAAGCCAGGAAATCAGACATAACCGAAAGACTTGGATTAAGCGACAGAAATTATGCGGTCCTGACCCTTCACAGGCCCTCTAACGTGGATGTTCCTGAAGTCTTCGATGGAATTTTAGAGGCCCTGGCTGAGGTAAGCAAAAACATTCCGGTGGTTTTTCCAGTCCATCCAAGGACGAAAAAGAGGCTCGCTGAGTTTGGGTTTCTCGATAAATTCAGCAGTGCCTTTAAAACTCCCCCCGCTGAGAGGGGGATCCTGCTGATTGACCCCGTGAAATATACCGAATTCCTCGCCCTGGAGATGAAATCTCTCTTTGTCCTCACCGATTCCGGAGGCATACAGGAAGAAACGACCTTTCTCGGGGTCCCGTGTTTGACTCTGAGGAACAATACGGAACGACCTGTCACTCTGGAGGTCGGCACAAATATTCTGGTGGGGACGGATCCACACAGGATAATAGAGGAATCAGCCAAAATCCTAAGAGGCGAGGGGAAAAAGGGAGCAATACCCGAACTCTGGGACGGCAAAGCCTCTCACAGGATAGCTAAAATCATCAAGACAAAAATGGAGGAACAAAAATGAGGGTTTTGTTGACCGGAGGGGCCGGCTTTATAGGCTCACATGTAGCTGACAGGCTGATAGAAAAAGGATACGATGTTTACATTGTGGACGACCTATCCAACGGGAAGATCGAGAATCTCAACGAAAGAGCCCAATTTATCAAAGCTGACATAAGGGATAGAGAAAGGATGGCGGAGATATTCGATGAGATCAAACCCGAGATAGTTAACCACCACGCCGCTCAGATCAGCGTTCAGAGATCGGTCGAGGAACCCCGCTATGACGCAGAAGTTAACATCCTCGGCTCCCTCAACCTCATAGACCTTTCGGTGAAACACGGCGTGAAAAGGTTCGTCTATATATCCTCGGGCGGAGCTGTATACGGAGATCCCCACTACCTGCCCTGCGACGAAAAACACCCGGTGAATCCTCTGAGTCCCTATGGAGCTTCAAAGCACGCCGTCGAACATTATCTCTTCCTCTACCACGTGAACTATGGACTGGACTACGTCGTCCTCCGGTATCCCAATGTATTCGGCCCCCGACAGGATCCCTTCGGAGAGGCCGGCGTGGTTGCCATATTCACGGTGAGAATGTTGAAGGGTCAGGAAGTCTATATTTTCGGAGACGGGTATCAGGAGCGAGACTTCCTCTATGTCAAAGACGTGGCGGAGGTTAACCTCCTGGCACAGGAGGCCGAGATTAAATTTGAGGACCCGCTTGACCCAATTTTCAACCTCGGAACCGGCAGGGGAACAAACGTCCGGGAGATATACCAGGCTCTGGCCGGTCTCATCGGTTACAGAAAGGCCCCAGTGTTCAAGGAAAAAAGGCCAGGAGAGGTATATAAGATATCCCTGAACGCCGAAAAGGCAACTTCGGTCCTCGGATGGAAACCGCGCACAACGCTGGTCGAGGGTATGAAAGAGACCGTCGAATGGTTCAGGAACAGAACCAGTTAGGTCTCTAAGATAGGTTTCTAAGCTGAGAGCCTGCCGGCGCTCAGCTCGAGCTTTCTCGCTTTTTCTCTGAATTTCTCGAGTTTTTCTTTCTCCTTCTGGACAACTTCCGGCGGAGCTTTCTGAAGGAAAGAAGGATTTTCCAGCTTCCTCTGTGTCTTCTCTATGAGAGACTTCAGCTCAGCCAGCTCCCTCTGGATGCGAGCCAGTTCCTTCCCTACGTCAATGAGCCCACCGAGGGGCACATAAAATTCGTGGTTTTCCACTATGATTGCCGCGGACCCTCCGGGCGGATCGGCCTGAATTTTCACCTCTTCCACTCCCGCGAGAAAACCCAGAAGCTGACTCTTTGAGAGAACCAAATTACCGACCTCTTTCGAATCCCCCTTGAGGTAAAGGGATATCTTCTCCCCTTTTGGGACGTTGAAGCTCGCCCTTACATCCCTCAGCTCCGAAATGAGCTCCCGGAGCAAATCGAACCTGTGTCTGTCATCTCTGTAGGAGAAACCCTGAGGTTCAGGGTAATCTGCGATTATCAGGGCATCGCCCTTTTTGTTGGGCAGGTTCTGCCAGATCTCCTCGGTGATGAAGGGCATGAATGGATGGAGAAGCCTCAAATATTTTTCAAGGACGTAAAAGGCGACGTTGAGGGCTTTCCTCCTATCGGAAAGTTCCTTGATCCTCGGCTTTATGGCCTCGAGGTACCAGTCGCAGAATTCGTGCCAGAAAAAGTCGTAGAGCTCCCAGGCCGCCGAATTGAAATCGAAGCTCTCCATGTACTTGAGCACATTGGAGATCGTATCATCCAGCCCCTGCAGGATCCATTTATCCTCGAGTTCCAGCTCATCGGGCAGCTCGCCCTTCTCCGTGCCTTCAGCATTCAGGAGGAGGAATCGGGACGCGTTCCAGATCTTGTTCGCGAAATTACGGCCCAGCTCCATTTTCTTCTCAGAAAAAAGGATGTCCCTGCCCTCTGGCGTTATCAGCATCATTCCCATACGGACGCCATCGGCTCCATAGCGCTCTATGAGATCGAGTGGGTCAGGGGAATTCCCGAGGCTTTTTGAGAGTTTCCTCCTCTTCTCATCGCGGACAAGACCGTGAAGATACACATACTTAAAAGGAGCTTTCCCCATGAAATGTGTCCCGGACATTACCATCCGGGCAACCCAGAAAAAGAGAATGTCCCATCCCGTCACCAGGACATCGCCCGGATAAAAAGCCCTAAGCCAGTCTGTATCCTCGGGCCAGCCCAGAGTGGAAATGGGCCAGAGCCACGAGGAAAACCAGGTATCCAGTACATCCTCATCCTGTCTGATCCGCGACGAGCCACATTTGGGACATTTCCCCGGCTTTTCTGTCGAAACTGTAATCTCACCGCAATCCTCGCAGTAATACACGGGTATCCTGTGTCCCCACCAGATCTGCCTGGAGATACACCAGTCTCTGACGTTCTCGAGCCAGTGAAAATAGACCTTCTTCCAGAAATCCGGTATGATGGAGACCTCCCCACTCTTAACGACATCCATGGCCTTATCGGCGAGGGGCCTCATTTTGACGAACCACTGTTCCGATATATAGGGCTCGATCAACGTATGACACCTGTAGCAGTGACCGACATTGTGTTCGTGATCCTCTATTTTCTCGATAAAGCCAGCCTTCTCGAGGT
This sequence comes from Candidatus Hydrothermota bacterium, assembly GCA_021158525.1. Taxonomy (GTDB): domain Bacteria; phylum Hydrothermota; class Hydrothermia; order B15-G9; family DRBW01; genus DRBW01. The sequence goes on from JAGGUL010000017.1 coordinate 8,335, forward strand.
CCTCAACTATCCTCTTCCTCGCTTCAAACCGGTCAAGCCCCTTATAGGGCCCCGCGTTTTCGTTCATCACCGCTTCGGGGTCCATCACCACGACGGCAGGAAGGCCGTGTTTCATCCCTATCTCATAGTCTGCAGGATCGTGGGCCGGCGTGACCTTAACTGCTCCCGTTCCGAAATCGGGGTCCACCAGAGGATCTGCGATCACGGGAATGGAAGGCTCCACATCGGAACCCTCTCCGCCCGGAGAAAAACTCTTCCTCGTCCAGTCCACCAGGGGCAGCCGGACCCTTTTCCCGACGAGGTCCCTGTATCTCTCGTCATCGGGATTCACCGCCACCGCTGTGTCACCGAGATAGGTCTCGGGGCGGGTGGTGGCAACCGTTATGAAACCGCTGCCGTCTTCCAGGGGGTATTTTATATACCACAGGTGCCCTTTTTCGGGCTCGTGTTCCACCTCATCATCGGCCAGAGCTGTCCCGCAGCGGGGACACCAGTTAATTATCCGCGTACCCTTATAGATCAGGCCCTCCCTGTAAAGCCTGACAAAGGCCTCCATGACGGCCCTGTACATGTCGGGGTCGAGCGTGAATTTCGTCCTCTCCCAGTGGGCAGAAACGCCGAGCTTCCTTAACTGTTGAAGGATCGTGTTGCCGTACTTTTCCTTCCATTCCCAGACCCTCTTGATAAACTCCTCTCTGCCGACATCGAATCGGGTCTTGCCCTCCCGGGCGAGCTCCTTCTCCACGACGTTCTGGGTCGCTATGCCGGCGTGATCGATTCCAGGCTGCCAAAGGGTCTCATATCCCTGCATCCTCCGCCAGCGAACAAGAATGTCCTGCAGGGTATTGTCGATAACATGGCCCATGTGGATTATACCGGTGACATTCGGGGGAGGCATCATCACCACGAATTTTTTTCTCTGCCCCTTGAGAACTGGATCGGGAGAGGCGCCGAAATATCCCTTTTCCTCCCAGAATTTATACCACTTCTCCTCTACTTTCTTCGGCTCATATAATTTCGGTATGTCCATTTACCGCTCCTTCTACACGAAAAGCTATTTTATCCGTAAGGCATCACGAGGTCAAGTTCCAAAACGCTCTCCTACATCATTACGGGCGATTCGCTCTTTTTTCAAGGCTTATTCACCGGGCCACAACCATTTGCTGGAGGATAAGTTATTAATTCTCAGAATCTTACGGGCCTAATTCTTGACAACCAATGCATATAATGTATCAAAACTTCGTTGGAATTTAACGATTTCTTCTCAAGGGGATGTACAGCCATGGTCCTTCTCGCACAATCGATTGAGCCGTCTGCGAGGTTACGCAGGGGGACCATATCTTTGAATCCATCCTGAAAATAAAAGGAGGTTATCATGAGAAGTTTTCTGGCACTGGCCATAGTAACCGCTGTAATGGCCTATGCATCGGAGCCACAGCTTGACCCCTATAACCCGCCCTATGCACCCGGAAGGGTGCTGGTGAAATTCAGGGATAACGTGGAAATATCTGCAAAATCGGCGGGGAAAACGGGGATAGAATCCATAGACAGGCTGAACGCCAGATATGGAGTGAAAAGCCTGCAGAAACTCTTTCCCAATGCAGTAAGGCACGGGGAAAAGAGGACCTTCAGAGACCCATCGGGGAAAGTCCGCACCATCCCCAACCTGCACAACATCTATAGGCTCGAGATCGATCGTTCTTATGACCCCAAAGAAGTCGCCCGTGAGTACGCGGAGGACCCCAACGTCGAGTATGCTGAGCCCGATTACTATTACTTCGCGATGGCGACTCCAGGCGATCCTCTTGTGTCAGACCAGTGGTATCTCGGGGCCTATCCCGGAGTCAATGCCTTCGCCGCCTGGGATTCGACGACGGGAGACACAACTCAGGTGATAGGAATCCTCGATACTGGTGTGGACCTCGATCACCCCGATCTCGTCAACAAGATAAAGATTAACACTGCCGAGTACAACGGCATCGAAGGGGTTGATGACGACGGGAACGGTTACGTAGATGACATATACGGTTGGGATTTCATAAACAACGACGGCGAGCCCGACGACGACAATTCTCACGGGACTCACGTGGCTGGAATAGCCGCTGCCGAGACCGACAATTCCACTGGGATAGCTGGAATCGCCTGGCACGCCAAGATACTTCCCCTGAAAGTGCTCCAGAGCACGGGATACGGAAATTCAAGCGACATAGCCCAGGCCGTGACCTACGCCGTTGATAACGGGGCTACAATCCTCAACCTCAGTCTCGGCAGCTATGGAGAGTCCTACGTCCTGAGGGACGCCTTGATGAATGCTTACACAAACGCAGTGATAGTGGCAGCCGCCGGAAACGACGGATACAAAGTGGACCCACCCTTCCCTCCGTTCCCGATATACAAACCCATGTATCCGGCCTGCTATTCCTGGGTGCTCGGCGTGGAGGCATCAAATCAAGTGGGAGAACTCGCCAATTTTTCGAACTTCGATCCCTCGGGACCTTTCGTTCCCGATAATCCGTACGGACACAACTACGAGGTCAGGGCCCCCGGCGTGAACATATGGAGCACTTTTCCTGATGGAAGCTACCATTCGCTCAACGGAACATCGATGGCAACGCCCATAGTGTCAGGAGCTGTCGCGCTTCTCAAGAGCCTGCACTCCACATGGTCGAACGAGGAGGTCTTTTCAAAGATAATTAACTCGAACACAGGTGGCGTCCTCGACCTCGCCAAAGTCGTTTCGAACACAGAGCTGCCTCCCGATCTCTACTACATCAGCTACACGATCGTGGATACATTGACCGGCTGTGACGCTGATAGCAACGCCGATGCCGGCGAGACCCTGCAGGTTTACATCACCGTGAAAAACGTCGGCGGTTATGCCGACAGCGTCTGGGCCGAGCTGGAATTCGACGAGTTCGAGGACACAACTGCAGCCGAGATAATCAAAGATTCGAGTTACATCGGTGATATATCCACCTATGCAACCCTGACGGGCGAATACGATCCCTTCCTGATTTACTTCCCCGAGGACCTGGTCAACAACCGGCAGGTAAGGTTCAGGACAATAATACACAGCGGAAGCGTCGTCGACGCCGGGACCCTCGTCGTGACTGTCCAGAACGGCATGGAGATCTGCGGCGTTTACGAGGGCACTCTGCACCTGACGGCGGACAAATTCTATTTAGTAACCTGCAACACCGTCGTCGAGACCCTCATCATAGATCCGGGGACGGTAATACACCTGAATCCGAATGTAACGCTGGGGATTCTCGATTCCCTGAGTGCGGTAGGGACTCCCGATTCCATGATAGTCTTCACTGTAAACGGCAACGGATACTGGAATTCGATCAAGAACATGGGCGCCGACTCCATGAATTTCAGGTACTGCATCTTCGAATATGGCCAGGGATACAGCTATTCGGGCGAGAGCATTCTGGAAAACGCGACAAAGGTCGAGGACTGCATCTTCCGCTACGACTGGGGGCAGCTTTTCCACTATTCCAATGCTGCCCTTTACAGGAATGTCTTCTACGAAAACTTTGGCTACATAGCCTCCTGCCTGAATGGACCTTTCGAGTACAACGTAGTTATTAACGACAGCACTTACTCGGACTGGGCAGTGGTGGTTGCGAAAGAATCTGAGTATTTGTCTGATTTCAGAAACAACGCGATTTTTAATAACAGCCCCTATAACTTCACCGGTTTCTGTTCTTCGGGGTTCGACATTTTTCATCTACCCCCCAATTACTGGGGGACGACGGACAGCGCCGCGATAGAAAACAGCATCTACGACTATTTCGAAGATCAATCAAATCCAATATTGATAGGTTACGATAGCGCCATGGTCGTTCCTCCGGCAGAGGCCCATGGCTTCGTGTGGAAAGTCGAGATAAACGACCAAAACCCACAGGAGACCGATATAGTCCTCGGAGTCGGGACGGCAAAATTCACGGTCTACTTCAACAGGCCCATGGATATATCCTACACGCCACTTGTGACCTTCGGGGTCAGGGAACCTTATACACAGCATGTCGTTGTGGATTCGGCCTCCTGGAGTGCCGACTCCACAACCTGGACCGCTTATTACGACATAACTCAGGAGACCGGAGACGGAATAAATACGATAAGAGTGGCCATGGCCCGCGACAACGAGGGGTTCGTCATACCGACAGAACACAAAAGATTCCACTTCACGATCCAGGCAGCCGGCTCCCAGGCGGCCACCTTCACTGCCACCCCGGGGATAGGGAAGGTGGTCCTGGAATGGGAAGGCGCACAGACCTCCGACGCTCTCGGCTATAACCTCTACAGGTTCCATCAGATCGACGATTCCACCTACTCCGACACGACCAGGATAAATGACGCGCTCATAGCCGACACAACTTACACGGACTTCGATGTCGCGCCGGACACAACCTATTTCTACATGTATACGATCGTCGGCACCGATCTGACAGAGAGCGACTTCTCCAAGGTGGTTCAGGCCACTCCCCTTAGTTCCATTCCGGGCGACGCCAACGGCGACCAGGTGGTAGACATCCTCGACGTTATCGTCATAGTGAACTACATACTCGGATACGACCCGGAGCCCTTTATCTTCGAAGCTGCAGATGCCAACGGCGACGGCCGGGTCGACGTGCTCGACGTTATCACGGTGGTCAATTACATCTTCCGCGGAGGCACTCTTGCATCTCTTCCCGGCGGGAACACAAAAACCCACACAGCCGAGATCAGCCTGAGCGGAAATCTCCTGACGCTCAACTCTGAAGTGCCCGTTGCTGGATTACAGTTCACCCTCGTCGGCAGGGACATCGATGATATCAAGCTGATACCGCTGTCGAAGGGCTTCGAGTGTGCCTATTCGGTTAGAGGCGACACCCTGGTCGGGCTCCTGTATTCCCTGAGCGGCGAAACTCTGACCGAGGGCGAAAATGACGTACTGCTCCTCAAGTCGACCAAGGGCGACATCTCGATCGCAGAGGCCCTTGCCGGCGACGGAAGCGGCAACCCCATCGATGTCAGGATCAAGAGCGGAGAGAACCAAATACCCGTGAAATTTGTTCTTTTCCAGAACAGACCTAATCCTTTCAGCTCGACAACCTTCATCAGGTACGACCTGCCCCGGAGGGCAGAGATCGAGCTCTCCATCTATGATCTTGCGGGAAGAAAACTGACAACCCTCGAGAGGGGCACAAGAGAACCCGGACGATATTCGATCCGCTGGAACGGTAGGGACGAGAAGGGACACAGGCTTCCAGCTGGAGTCTACTTCTGCAATTTCAAGGCCGAATCAGACGGACAAACGATCGCGAGATTCACCAGGAAGATAATTCTGGTCAGGTAATCGGATCTACGGGAGGAGCTTGAACATGAGAAAACTGCTGATTCCACTGTTAGCGGCGTCGACCTGGCTGTTTGCGGGCAACACGATGGCGGTTCACGACGGCACAGTGGATGCCTTCGACACCGTTACCGTCCATCTGGACATCATAAACGACACGCCCTTCGTGGCCTTCCAGGTGGACATTCCACTGCCCTCAAACCTGACATACGTGGACAGCTCCATCGCGCTCACATCCCGTTCTACGGACCACACCATCGGGGCATCGGTGTTGGGAGATACCCTACTCAGGATCATCGCCTATTCCTCGAACAACAGCGCCTTTCTCGGAGACAGCGGCGACGTGGCTACCTTCACGCTCGCGGCAGGCCCGGTACCGGGGGACTTCCTCCTCGATCTCACCGATCCCATCATAGGCGATTCTGCCGGCAACAACATAATCTCCGATACAGTTAATGGCACGATCACGGTGCTCGGTCCTGACATAGACATTCAGATTCAGGAGATCAATTACGACAGCACGCCCCTCGGAAGTTACAACGACGCGACGATATACATCCACAACACGGGGAACGAATCGCTGTCGGTCTTCCTGGCCGCAAGTGATTCCGCCTTTCTCCTTGTCGACGGGGACTCCATTTACATCCCCCCGTATGGGGGGGAAGAGGTGACGATAAGATTTGAACCTTACGAAAAAGGAAATTACAGGGACACGCTGACTATAAGTTCCAGCGACCCCGACGAGAGCACTATCCTGATTCCTTTGAATGCGAGGTGCTATACCATCAACGAGCTACACGTGGGATATATCTCGGCCGCGTCCGGAGACACAGCCACGCTGACCCTCTCGATCAATAACCAGGAGCCTTTTGTTGCTTTCCAGTGCGACATCATTCTGCCCGGACCGATGAACTTTATCGAGGGTTCCGAAAGCCTCTCAGTGAGAGCAGTCGACCACAACATCAGCGCAAACCTGGTGGGCGATTCGACTTTAAGGGTCGTCGCCTATTCCCCGACCAACACGCCCTTCAACGGCAATGACGGCGAAATCGCCTATCTCAGGTTCCACATCTTCGGGACCGGGGGATATTACTATATCGATGTCGGCAACGTGATAATCGGCGACACGACCGGTGAGAACATAACATCATGGTATTACGGGGGCAGCCTCCATATATACGCGCCCGATATATCGGTTCCTGACACCTTTAACTTCGGCGACGTATCCCTTCCGGACACTGTCATCAAGCAGGTCTACATTTACAACACCGGCGATGACACCCTTGTTGTGGAAAGCCTCAGCGTGGTCTCTTCCGATTTCTGGATTTCCGGACATATACCAACCCTGATACCCCCTTCTTCCCACGACTACGTGGATGTGGCCTTTCACTCTTCGACCAAGGGAAACCGCTATGCCTCCCTTGTAATTCACTCCAACGATCCCGATGAAAGGTCCACAGATATCGTTCTCACTGCTAACGCATACGCTCCCAATTACATCCTCGCTGAGAACGGGATTACAGCTCCGGGAGATACGGTAACGGTGAAAATTGACGTGGACAATTACGAACCTTTTGTCGCCTTCCAGTTCGACCTGCGGTTCCCGGAAAGGTTCAATTATATCGAGAACTCGGCGCGCCTGACCGACAGGGCCGCGGATCACACGCTGGCCGTCAATCTCATCGAAGATGGCAGGCTGCGGGCGGTGGCATATTCCATGACCCAGGCTGCTTTTCAGGGGAACTCGGGTCCTGTGCTCGAGCTTGACTTCGCGGTATCGGAGGGGACACCCACCCAGTTTTACCAGCTGACAATCGATAACGCCATTCTCGGCGATTCGAACGGGACTAATATCCTCTGGGACACTCAGAACGGCTACATCACGGTGGACGGGGTTCCCCCGGGCACTCCCTCTCCCATAGGCCCTGAAGGGGGCTCCTTCCTGAACTTCGGAACCCCACAGTTCGTCTGGTCCTCGGTCACCGACAGCATCGCTGGAGTCGCGGGTTACGAATTGGAATATGCCGATAACCCTGAATTCAGCAGCGCCGTTGACACGGAATTGACCGATACATCCTTCACGCCTTCTGAGCCTCTGACCGATACGACCTGGTACTGGAGGGTGCGGGCTCTCGATGCAGCGGGGAACCTGAGCAGCTGGTCTGAGGTCCGAAACTTCACAATAGATACTCAAGCTCCGGCAACTCCAACCCTTCTATCTCCCGCCGGAGGTGAGTGGCTCGATACGCTCACGGTGTCCTTTTCCTGGTCAGAATCCAGTTCTCCGCTTCGAAAAGCAGAGAATCGCCCGAAAGCTTCCCCCGTTTACTATGTGTTCGAGCTGACGAGGACCGGAGAGCCCTATCTGACCGATACCCTGGCGACTTCCAGCACTTCCTATACGATCGATGAAAACATCTATACCTGGCGCGTCAAGGCCTTTGACCTGGCAGGCAACGAAAGTGACTGGAGCTACACATCCAACTTCGGCATCGATACCACTCCCCCCTCTCAGGTCACCCTCATCTCACCCCTGAATAACTCCTACATCAACCAAAACCACGTCACCTTCTCCTTCCACCACTCCTCCGATAACTTGAGCGGCATCCACTCTTACCTCCTCCTCA
>JAGGUL010000001.1 GCA_021158525.1 Candidatus Hydrothermota bacterium
AAGACAGGTGTCAGGGACAGATAGGGGATGGTGAGGGATAGAGGAGAGAGCTTGATCGCCCTCAGGTAGAGGAAAAGGGCTGTGATTTCGGCCGGCAACCAGACGAAGTGAAGCCTGAAGAAGAAGGCATCGAGGTGGGGAACATCGATGAAAAACAAAAAGGGCAGGAGAAAGGGGAGGGATAAAAGATAACGAATCCACAGAAGGGCAGTTTCCGGATAGCCCTGCCCGAGGGCTTTTTTCGAAAACAGATCAGATGTCGACCACCCGAAAGCCGAAAGGATCGAGTAAAAAATCCACACTATCCGGCGATCTCCCGTACCGCGCGGGCTATCCTCTCTATTCCCTTCTCGATGTTCTCCATGGAAGTGGCATAAGAAATCCTCACATAGCCCTCGCCTCTCTCTCCGAAAAGGTCCCCCGGCAGAAGGCAGACCCCGTGTTTTTCCAGGAGGTAAGAGGCAAACTCTCGTGAGCTCATCCCGAGCTCTCTTATGTCGAGGAAAACATAAAAGGCTCCCTCGGACTTCCTTGCTTTCACATGGGGTATCTTACCGAGCAGTTCGAATATCCGGTCCCTCCTCCTTCTGAACTCCGCCACCATTTCCTCAACGGGACCCTGATCCCCTCTGAGGGCTTCCACGCCGGCCTTCTGAACGAAAGCGGTAGCGCAGGAAACGGAATTGGACTGCAATCTCACCAGGGGCCTCACCATCTCCTCGGGCATGATGCCATATCCGAGCCTCCATCCAGTCATGGCATAGGTTTTCGAAAAACCATCGACTATCACGGTCCTCTCCATCATGCCCAGAATGGATGCTATGGTCAGGTGCTCTCCATCGTAAATTATTCTCGAATAAACTTCGTCGGAGATCACATAAAGGTTCCTCTCCAGAGCAATCCGGGCGATCTCATCGAGCTCGTGTTTTCTGGATATATTTCCCGTGGGATTACCAGGGGAATTCAGGATTATGAGTTTAGTGTTGGAAGTGACGAGGGATTCGAGCCTTTCGGCGTTTACCTCAAAACCCTCTTCAGCCCTGAGCTCTAAGGGAACGGGTTTCCCTCCGGCCAGCATTATGAGCCCCCTGTATGCCGTGTAGCCGGGGTCGGGATAAATCACTTCATCGCCCTCATTGACCAGAACCTGAAGGGCAAACATTATCATCACCTTCGCCCCCGGCGAAACCACTACCCTCGACGGATCGACCGGTATCCCCTTGTAATCCCTCTCGTGCTCTGCTATGGCTTCCCTCAATTCAGGGATTCCCTGAGAGGGGGTATAGTGGGTGTAACCCTCATCGAGTGCCCTTTTGGCCGCCTCCTTGATATTTCGGGGAGTGTCAAAATCGGGCTCCCCGATCTCGAAGTGCACCACATCCACCCCAGAGGCCTCCAGCTTCTTGGCTTTTGCGAGAAACTCAAGCGCAGATCCGCCCAGATAGGATATCCGAGTGGCTAAATTCATTTTTCCCTCCTTGGATCAATATCCGATCGCCAATCTCTTGGCGAGAACCTCCGGCAGCCCCGCTTCCTTTATCCTGAGCTGGGCCTTATCCACGTCGTACTCGACCCTGAAGAACTCAAAGACCCTTTTTTCTGTGTCTAAAAGGCCAAAACTGGCCCGCCAGTCAAGATCCCGCGGCTGACCGACGCTCCCGGGATTTATGAGGAACCTCCTTGAGTCATCCAGCTTGAGAGGCTCATCCTCGATCATGGTAATCTTCCCATCGGGTTCCCTTATGAAGATGCCCGGAATGTGAGAATGTCCGAAAAGACATATCGGCTCTGAAAAGTGGCCAAAGTGGAATTCCGCATCGTAGATAGAGAGGATGTAATCCCATTTCTCCGGCTTGTGGGGCGAGGCATGAACTACAAGAATATTCCCCTCGGGTTTGGCCGTGAAGGGCAAACTCGCGAGGTAATTCATGTTTTCCTTCGTGAGCCTTTCCCTGGTCCAGAGCACTGCCCTCCTCGCAAACTCATTGAAATAATCCGCCTCCTCGGGATGCAGAACGGCCGAATCGTGATTTCCCAAAACCGCGAGGTAAGCCTTCTCCCTGATCAATTCGACACACTCGTTGGGATTGGCGCCATATCCTACGAAGTCCCCGAGGAACAGGAGCCTGTCGTAGCCGATTGCCTCGGCCTCCTTGAGAACAGCCTCAAGAGCTTCTAAGTTGCCGTGAGCATCTGAAAGAACTGCATACCTCAAATTACTTCCTCCTTTAAACCAAGTTTGGTTGCTATTGCATCGAGGATTCCATTGACAAACCTGCCGGATTCGACAGTGGAGAAAGTCTTGGCCAGCTCTATGGCCTCGGAGATGGTCACCCTGAAGGGGATGTCTTTAAGCCCCATCATCTCACCGATCCCCAATCTGAGTATTGCCCTATCCAGATAAGCTATGCGGTCTATTTCCCAATTAAAACTCGTTTCTTTTATAAGTTCGTCTATCTTATCGAGATTTTTGACAACTGCTTCGAGCAACTCCCCCGCAAATTTTGCCACCTCCTCCGGAGGCTCTTCTCTTTTTATAATGTCCCCCAGTGCCTCTCTCGGATCCTCTCCGAGCAATTGGTACCTGTAAAGTGCCTCCATTACAAGGATTCTGGAGAGCCTTCTACCTCCGAAGTCTTTGAAATATTCCATATTTTTTCCCTGTCTCCCAGGATCTCTTCCAGCGCTTTGATAAGTTTCCTGTTCTGCTCCTCAGTTCCAACGGTGATTCTGAGCGCTCTCGGGAAATTGTAGCCCGCGAGCGGACGGGTTATTATTCCCCTCTTCAGAAGACTTTCATATATATACCCGGCATCAAAGGGGAATTCAACAAAGATGAAGTTGGTTTCGCTGTGCGCGTAAGGAATATTCAATCTCTGTAGTTCTTTCATGAGGTACAACTTGCCCTTCAAAACGAGCTCACGAGAACGCCGCAAGTGCTCCTCATCATCGAGCGCTGCTATCGCAGCTATTTGCGCTATCCTGTTCACATTAAAGGGCAAACGGACCCTTCTGAGCACTTCGACTATTTTCTTCGGAGCGAATCCATAGCCCAACCTCAATCCTGCGAGGCCGTAAATCTTCGAAAATGTTCTGAGCACAACCACGTTTTTCCCCTGTCTGACGTATTTGAGCGTATCTGGGAAGCGGTCCTTGTCCACAAACTCGTAATAGGCCTCGTCCCAAACTACGATAACGTCATCGCCTATTCTGTTCATGAACTCCTCTACCTCGTCCCTCCACAGGGCAGTTCCAGTGGGATTGTTGGGGTTGCTGATAAAAACGAGCTTCGTATCAGGCCTGATGGCACTACAAAGGGCATCAAGATCTATTCTCCAGTCCTCTCCGAGAGGAGGCTCTACAAAGTCAGCACCTATCAAATTTGCCACAATCTTGTACATAATGAAGGAACCCTGGCTCGCCACTATTGACTCTCCCGGATAGACGAAGCCCAGCCCCAGCATCAGCACAATCTCGACCGAACCGTTTCCGACAATTACCTCATCAAAATCCACACCGAACTTTTCGGCTATCTTCTTCTTCAGGTAGTAGGCCTCGTCGTCGGGATAAAGGTTCATCTCACCGAGAGCTTTCTTCACAGCTTCGATAGCGAGCGGGGAAGGACCCAGAGCGTTTTCGTTGGAAGCGAGTTTTTCTATTGGTTCTTTCAGGCCAAGCTCTCTGGCCACTTCTTCGATGGGCTTGCCCGGAACATAGGGCTTTACTGCTCTCAATTTCCATCTGGCTAATGGGTGCATTTATACCTCCCCCCGGTAGGAATTGATTGAGTCCGAAGAATATAATATACCGGAACCTTCAAGACATTTCATTATAGAATACCTGTCTCGCTCCGTCAACCCGACTTATTCACTCCTTCTGTCGGGACACGAGGTGATAAACATCCTGCTGGCGGACCCGGGCAGGGTCATCCTCTTCCCAAAACCGCTGTGGTAGCTTGACATAAATCCCACAGAAATATAAGATTTGGAGATGAGAAAAGCCTATTACCCGATTCTCCTCGGCGGTTTCCTGGCAATCCTCCTGATATCGATCTCGTACTACAAAAATGCAGAAAGGAGGGCTCTCGGCATTCTCGAGAGAGAGGGCGAAATATTCCTGGAATCCCTGGTTCGGTCGTCGAGAAACGCATTGAAAGCGGAAAAGAAACTGGAGGAGCTCCTCGCCTCAGATCTCCTGATGAGCGCGCGCCTCATCGACCTGCTCGATATCGGAGACCGGAGGTCTCTAAGAGAAATAGCGTACATAAACGATCTAAAAAGGATAGATATAGCCGATCCATCGGGCGCCATAAAGTTGAGCACCGCCGAACTCGCAAAACTTCCCTTTCCCGATGACAGCATAAAGCCTGTGCTCAGCGGTGACAGGGCGGCCAGGGCCTTTCAGTGGGAGGGCGAATATGTGGTCGCGGTCCGGAGGGAGAAAGCCGGGGGTGCTGTCCTCGTCTACAAATCCATAGAGAGCTTGAAGAGGCTCGAAAGGGAGATAGGTATAGGAGAAACTATCAAGAGCATGAGTCTGATGAGAGACATAGTCTATCTCCTGCTCCAGAACGAGGACGGCATAATAGCGGCGACGCCAAATGTCTCAAAGATGTCCAGAATCGAGAGCGACGATTTCCTCAAGAAAGCGCTGGCGGAAAAGACGACCATGCATCGTTTCTACGAATTTAATGGGCTCAAGGTCCTCGAGACCGTGAAGCCCTTCTACGCCGGGGGGAAACTGGTCGGGCTCTTCAGGCTCGGGCTTTCTCTCGACGGTTATAGGGCGATTCTGGGACAGCTCAGGAGGCAGATGGCTTTTGTATTCGTGGGATTTCTCCTCGCCTTTTTGCTCGCATTTCTTCTCTCCTCCACGCTGAGAACCGCAAGAAGGGCTGAATTGCAGGTATCCGAGATGACACGGAGAGAGGAGGAAACCTATGAGACATTTCCCTTGGGCATCATCAAAATCGATCGAAATTTAAAGGTGGGTTTCGCAAATTCCAGCGCCCTCGAAATCATCAAAAAGGATAAAAGCGAGGTGATAGGAAAAAGCTACAGGGAGATATTTCCCGATGATGAGCTCGGCATCATGGTTAACCTGAAAGAGGGCAAAAGGACCCAGAAGAGATTACTGATCACCGAGGACGACGACGTCAGATACATCGATATCATCGTTTCTCCCATTGGCGAGAGCGTGCTCGTGGTTCTCGAAGACGTGACTGAAAAAATAAGGCTCGAGGAGAAAATTCAGCTCTCGAGACAATTTGAGGCCCTCAGGGAACTCTCAAGGGGAATAGCCCACGAGATAAGAAATCCCCTGAACACCGTTTTGATCGTAGCCCAGAGACTCGAGAGGGAATTCTCCGGCCAGGTGGGTGACGATGAATTCTCGCGACTCCTTGAGACCTTGAAGGCCGAATCCTCGAGGCTCGAAGCGGGAATAAGGAAATTAGTGGACCTGCTCAATCCGACCAAAATAGTCCCGAGAAAGGACAATTTCGCCGAGCTTGTGAGAGAAGTGATCCGTGATATGGAGCCCGAGGCGAAAGAGAGAAACATCGTTTTCAAGGAGGATCTCGACGACCTCGTATTTCCCCACGACAGGGAGGCCATGCGCCAGGTCCTGGTAAACCTCTTCCGAAACAGCTTTGAAGCGATGGAAGGCGGAGGAGAAATCAGGGTCAGCCTGAAGAAAAAAGAAGGCTGGGCCATCATCACCGTGAGCGACACGGGCAGGGGAATCAAAAGCTCAGATCTGGGAAAGATCTTCATGCCCCACTTCACGACAAAAAGGGAGGGAATGGGCCTGGGACTGGCCCTGGTGAAAAGGGTCGTGGAAGCCCATGGGGGCAGGATAAAAGTTCACTCAAAACCAAACGAAGGTGCTACCTTTATAATAGAGATACCCTATGGCTGAGATACTGATCGTGGAAGACGAAAGGGCTCAGAGAGAAGCCCTTGCAGGCTACCTGAGGAAAGCGGGTTACGATGTGGTTACCGCGGCTACTGGAAAAGAGGCCTTCGAGGTGAAATCAACGCCCGATGTGGTGCTGCTCGACCTGCGCCTTCCCGACATGGAAGGGCTAGATCTTCTGAAAAAACTTCGCGAAATGAATCCCGATACGGAGATAATCGTGATCACGGCCTACGGAACGGTGAGGACAGCCGTGGAGGCGATGAGACTGGGAGCCTTTGACTACCTTACAAAACCCGTTGACCTCGACGAGCTCCTCCTCATTATAGGGAGAGCCCTGGAAAAACACGAGAGAGATCTGGAAGTCAGTTTTTTGAAGGAGGAGGTGGAGAAGTTCAGGCCCCAAACAGGGCTGATAGGCGAAAGCCCCGCGATAAAAGAGGTACTGAGCATGATTTACAGGGTTGCCCCTTCCAATGCTACTGTCCTGATAACTGGCGAAAGCGGAACCGGCAAGGAGCTTGTCGCAAGGATCCTGCACGCGGCGAGCCCCAGAAAAGACCGCAGGTTCGTCGCCGTCTCCTGCGCCGCCATACCCGAGAGCCTCCTCGAATCGGAGCTCTTTGGCTACGAGAGGGGAGCCTTCACTGGCGCCACGAAACCCAAACCGGGGAAATTCGAGCTTGCTCACGGCGGAACACTCTTCCTCGATGAAATAGGAGACCTCCCCATCTCCCTTCAGGTCAAATTGCTCCGCGTGTTGCAGGAAAAAGAGGTGGAGAGGCTCGGCTCCACGGTGCCGAGGAAGGTGGACGTCAGGATAATAGCGGCCACCAACCAGGACCTCAGAAAAAAAGTGGAGGGGGGAAGCTTCAGGGAAGACCTCTATTACAGGATAAACACCATAAACATCCACATCCCGCCGCTCAGGGAAAGGAAGGAGGATATTCTTCCTCTGGCAGAGTTCTTCCTGCGAAAATTCTCAAGGGAAATGGGAAAGGATATAAAGAGCTTCGACAGGGAAGCCCGAAAAGCTCTCCTCTCCTATCAATGGCCGGGCAACGTCAGGGAGCTGATAAACGTCGTGGAGAGAGCAGTCGTGCTCACGAGGAAAAACATCATCACCGCGGACCTGCTGATGTTGGAGCGGCTCAAAAGCCCCTTCCCCACCCTCGAGGAGCTCGAGAGGGAGCACATCAAGAAAGCGTTGAAAATCTCCGGGGGCAACCTGACCAGGGCTTCGGAGCTCCTCGGCATTCATCGAAACACCCTCCGGGAAAAGCTCAAAAAGTATAACCTCCGCTGAAGCGTCCAGAATCTGTGCATCGAGACAACATATTGCGGCAGAGGAAATTGCCTTGAATTAAGAGGGGGGCGTTGCACAGGAACTGTGCAACGCCCCCCTCTCCCCGGTAAATTTAACTTCCTGAAAATAAACGACTTGGCAAAATGGCAGGGATATTGCCTATTGTAGGAGTGGAGGTGACCGGGATGAAGAAATTGAAACTTTTAGGGCTTTCGATCCTGATAATTACGGCGGGCTGCAGGCTCATTGAGCCGGATACGGAGCCGCCGGCAGTGCCGGTCGGCCTGACCAGCGTCACGGGGGACAGGGAGGTATACCTCTGCTGGTACCCCAACCAGGATGACGATCTCGCCGGATATAAGGTTTACCGAAGCCTTGAGCCCTATGGTTTTTACCGCCTGATCGCCGTTGTCTATTCTCCCTACTATGTGGACGAGGACCTGACCAATGGGGTGACCTATTATTACGCCGTCAGCGCATTCGATCGGTCGGGGAATGAAAGCGAGCTCACACCGGAGATCGTCCATGACACTCCCCGGCCAGAGGGAAGAGGCGTTATATTGCTCGATTATCATTCATATCCATCCTCTTCGGGCTTCTCCTTTGCCCTTGAACAGCCCCTTCCCTATACATCTTCCAGCTGCGACATATATTACGAATACGACGATGACTACGGACTTCACTTCATGAACGTGACCGATGGAACTGACATACAGGATTTCGGCTACACCGAATCCCTCGATGAGATAAACTGGGCGCCCGAGTCGGGCTGGTCAGGCCTGGGATGGGTTGAATTAATTGAGGGGCACTCTTATATTGTATGGACGAGAGACAACCATTTCGCCAAGTTCAGGGTCACCGAACTCGGCCCGGGCTTCGTGAAGTTTGACTGGGCCTATCAGGTTGACCCGGGAAATCCGGAGCTCATGGCAAGGCTGAGCTCCGACAGATACGGGGAGGTGAGTAAATGATGTCGAAAATGGCTCATTTCACAGCATTTTTTCTGCTGATCTCAGCGATCTCGGCTCGCGAGCCGAGCTTCGGAAGGGTCAGCATCATGGACGGCGACGCCATGGTTTACAGGGTTGCCGAGGGGGAATGGGGCTATTGTACCCTCAACATGCTCGTCGAGGAAGGCGACATAATA
>JAGGUL010000011.1 GCA_021158525.1 Candidatus Hydrothermota bacterium
TAATAGGAGATTTTCATGGCTCAGGCGGTCAGTTTTCTAAAGGCTGAGACGAGAGCGATGGGAGGGAACTTCGCCATCTCCTCTCCATCGATCTCGGGGATCTTCAGGTAGTCCCGGTTCTTCCTTAAATCGAGCTGTCGCAGGGCCTCCATTATGGCGGCTATGTCGATATCCTTGGGGCATCTCGTTGTGCAGACGAAACAGCTCGCGCAGATCCAGTGGGTGTTCGATTGGAGGATCCTTTCGACCTTGCCGAACTGGAGGAGCCTCAGCACCTGGTTGGGCAAAAGTTCCATGTAGGGAACACTGGGGCACCCCGAGGAACATTTGCCGCACTGATAACAGGCGAAAACGTTCTGGCCGCTGAGCTCCTCGACTTTCCTTACGAGCTCATTTCTGATCTCCTCAGCCCTTATCTTAAATTCCAATTATCTCTCCTTTTCTTGTTTTCGGTGCCAAAATGAGGTAAAAATATAAATCAAATGTCATAAAGTGTCAACATCACAGCCCTTTCCGGGGATGGGCTTTACATTTTTTGAGGCTTCCATTAGCCTAATATTTCCCAAAAAGGAGGATCGAATTGTTACTTCTCATGATGGCGCTTATATTGAATCCCGGGGAGGTCGTTTATGACTCCCTGGAGGTCGTTCTTCCGCCGAGAACGTCGGTCAGGGTGGAGACCGGCGGGCTCGTTCCCCTCGACACGGTCTACAGGACGGTCAGCCTGCCCGAGGGGCTCAGGAAGAGGATACCCGATTGGCTCAGGGAGAGGCTCGAATGGAACCTGACGGAGATACTGAAAGTACCGGTTAAGGGCAAGTCTTCCCTCTATCCATCAAAGGGGGATCTCGACGGAGACGGAATTGCCGATCTCGTCCTCGGGTTCGGAGATGGAGTTGTGCGTTTCTACAGGGGACCCGACTACGTTCCTTTCGACAGCCTGAAACTGGGAGAAGGCGCCCTTTATCCTTCGGCGGCCGAATCGGGCAGCGGGCTTCTGCTTCTGGGCGACGGAGATGGCTGGCTCAGGCTTTATGACTTGGGAGAGAAGAAGGAGATAGCTGTAATTCGCCTCTCTGATGGGTCCATCTATCCGGCTTTCTACCGCGGTGTTTTTTACGTTGGGTCAGAAAAGGGAAACATCTACATTGTCAGGGCGAAGGGGAAGAAGCTGAAGAAGAAGCTCATTTACAGGGGCGACGGGCCCTTCACGCCGGTACTTTGGGGAGATAGCCTTTACTTTAAAGGAAAGGAGGGTCTCTATTCGCTCGAGAAGGGCAGGATGAACCTCAAGGAGCGCCTTTCCTTCGAGGGCTTTCCGCTTTTTATCGATGCCGACGGCGACGGACGCGAGGACCTGGTGACGGCCCATGAAGGCCGATTGGGATATTTCAGGGACATAGAGGGCGGTTATCTTATCCCCGACACTTCGTACAGGCTCCTATTTCCCCGGAGCTTTCCCCTGGCCGCAGCCCCGGCCCCTCTTTCGCCCGAGAGCCTGATCGTCGGCAGCGACGATGGAAGCCTGTACCTGGTGCACCCGGGAGAGGATACATCTTGCTCCCTCCTCTTTAGAGGGCCACGATATCCCGTTCCGAAGGTCGTCGATTACGACGGTGACGGCGATCCTGACCTGCTCCTCGGGTCCATGGAGGGGCTCATTCTCCTTTTCAGGGACCTCGATTCCTCGAGGGCCGAGACCCTGTCCCTCAGGGCCGATTCCTATTCGGCGCCCTGCCTTTTCGGAGGAGAGGTCATGACGGGTTCTATCGACGGAAAACTTTACACCGCCGAAGGCGCCTTTCGCGACATCGACGTCGGTTCGTCGAGCGTTCCCGATGTCGGGGACATCAACGGCGACGGGAGGGAGGACCTGGTTGTGGGGGATCAGGAAGGGCGGATACACTTTTTCCTCTCTCCTTCCTATGAGGAGGACAGCGCCCTCGCCCTGTATGTGGGAGAGATGGCGGCACCTCGTCTCCTGGATCTTAACCGAGATGGGCTCCTCGACCTCCTCGCCGGTAACCTCGACGGCAGGATCTATTATTTCGAGAACGTGGGGAGCCCTGCCGATCCGGTTTTTGTTGAGAGATATTCATGGAGGTTCAGGCCCGAATACGGCACGGAGAGCCTCCAGCGCTATTACGAGAACTACATGCCGCGGCTTTTTCCCTTCCTCGTCCCGGCCGACAGCTCGTCCTTAAGGAAATGCATAGAGCTCATCGAGAACTGCGGCAATAAAATCGTGGACGAGGTCGCCTTCTCCATAGCCTACACGCCCTCGGAGGTGATCAGGGCGATGGCGAGAATGGACGAGCTCGAGCTTCTTTCAGAAAATGCGTCTCTCGTCTATAAGGTAGCAGAGAAAGTGAAGTACGCTGAGATCAGGGAATATCCCGACTATACTACCATAGTCTACGACGGAAAATACGAGCTTCCCCGGGATTATTACTACTTTTTTGTGGTTCACCCCAGGATTCTCTACGAGATCCCGGCGTATGTGGATGCCTCTTTCTGGGACAGGCCGCCGGACTACTACGGCCTTTCGGAAGATGAGTGGCTCAGGAAGGAGGTCAACGTCTATAAAAACAGGGAGAAGGGACTTTTCTGGAGGAGCTTTTTCCTGAAGGACAGGAAGTACGGAAAGAGCGTACTCGAGGCGGTTGAGGATGCCGATTCCCTCTGGGAAGCCGTTTTCTCGGTCTACATGCTGCAGATGTATAACAAGGAGAATCCGGTGATGAGGTTCGGCTACAAGACCCAGGACCTTCAGCCCATCGTGATCTACAAGAAGGCCTACGGTTCCTGTGGGGAGCAGTCGATCCTCTATGCTGCCCTGGCCAGGACTGCCCTCATACCCGTTTATGTGGTCACCGACAGGGGAGAGGACCATCAGTGGAACGAATACTGGGACAGGGACAGCTGGCACCACATCGACATAAACTGGAAGCCCGAGAAGGCCATCGACAACCCCTACACCTCGTCGGAGGGAATGAAAGGGAAGACGGTATCCTGCGTGACCGGATGGCGGGGGGACGACGTCATGTTCGACGTGACGGCCAGGGGCTACACCGACACTGCCGTCGTTCGGATAAGGGTCCTCGATTCGAGGGGCCGACCGGTAGACGGAGCAATAGTTATACCCCGAAGTCACTGGCTCCACAGAAATTCGATAGCCAACTGGAAGTACACCGACACAGAGGGCCGCGTGACCTTCGGCCTGGGCTATCAGCCCCTGGGTTATACCTTTGAGGTCCTGTCGCCCTTCGGCATCGCCGGCTCCGAGAACGTCTTCATAAAGGAGGGCAGGACATACCGGTATTCCTATTCTTTGCCGGATTCTTTGCCGGTATCCCATTTTCAGGGCGGTTCTTTGCCGGAATATTACCGGATTCAGACCCTGAAGTCATGGCAGGTTCTCAGGAATTTCGTCACGGGAAAACCTTACAGGATAAGGAATATCTGGCTCAGGGACACGGTGGGATACGAAGGGACGCGCCGGTTCATTAACCCTCTCCTCGATACAACATCGCCGCTTGTGGCCCTATCAGGGGATACCCTCTCGCTATATAACCCTTCCCTTTTGACATACAGAAAGGTTCTGATCACGAAGAGGATAGAGGGAAAATCGGAGCCGCCGATCGTCAGGGTCCTTGCCCATCCCGATTCCCTCAGGATGGGCGAGACGGGTGAGTTCAGGCTCATCGCCAGGGATAACCTGAGGCTCAGGTCCCTCTTCTTCTCTTATGACGGGGGAGAGAATTACTGCAGGATCAAGGTCCCCGAGGGGGAGACCCTGATTTTCAGGTGGGAGACGGGGGCGGGCGGACCCCTTCTGCCCGGGACTTACAGAATTCTCTTCAAGGCCGTGGATTTCGCCGGAAATGAGGCGGTCACCGATCCGATTGAGGTCAGGATCCTTCCGACGAGGGATTTCATAGGACAGAAGGTATATCAGGATGATCCTGAGAGCGACAAGCCCAGCGCCAGCTGGATTTACGGGCCCATCGAGGTCCCCGATGGGATGAGGTACCTTTTGATATGGACGGAGGCGCCGGGGGCCGAGGGCCTGGATCTGGACCTGTTTCTGTGTTACGACAAGAACGGGAACGGTTTCGTCGACGACAAAAAGGAGATACTCAAGAAGTCCACGTCACCCTTTAACACCGAGAGGATCTACGTGGCTTTTCCGAAGCCGGGTCTATACTGGATATATGCCCAGGGCTGCACTGTGCGGGACGAGCCCTCCCTTTTCAACCTCCACACATCCTTCGTCGTCGACGAAAAGGGCCGGGCAATTAAATGAGTAAACCTCTTTAAAATTTTTATATTTTGATCACCTTCGTTAGACCTTTTGAGTTTTTATTTCGTATTTCGATAAAGTAAATGCCAGATGGGAGACCATCTAAGGAGATTTTGATTCGATTGAGTCCTTCTGTAACTTTTCTGAAGTTGATCGTTTTAATAAGCCTTCCGCTCACTGAGAGTAAATTAATCGAAACAAATCCACTTTTGCTCGCAGTGAAACTCAAATCAAAAGATGATCTCGTAACATTAGGTATAGCTGTAATACCGCGGAAAAGATTTTCTCTATTGTTATTTTCCGTAATTCCATAATAAGGTATCTCGAACCATTTGAGTATTCTTTTTAGAAAATCGGCTCTGTGAGTGTAGCCCAAACATTGGTTATTCACGGCTTCGAAAGGAAAAGGCAGATAAACTATTTTGGGACAATCTTCGGTATAGATACAAGCGCCTAAACCTGAGGAAGGGTATACCATTCCAATTTGGGATCCACTCAGTGGTTCTACAGCGTCTCTGGAAATTGCGTTATTAGCACCACCCCCTGTTGTTGCAACGCGAATGCCAGCAAATATAGAATTGCCCGGGGATCCCTCCACAAATGGATCTAAAACTTGTGTGTCTATTACGTTTGCATGAAGCACATTTTGCATGAAATTTGAGCCATTTATTGTCTCTCCGAGATATTGGCTAGATATAAACAGGTTTATATTGCTATTTATCGCGTCTGTTATGAGATTCCTCTCGGTCTGATTTAGAGCTGAAGTATCAGATCCAGTAAACCAAACCAACAGACTGTGCGCAAGGATGCCAGCAGGCCCACTCAGCGGAGGTAAGCCATCAAGTGCAACGTTCCAATAGGTATATGCTGTTCCAATTGAATCAAAGGCGGTCTTGTAGTAAGATTCGAGACTATCGCCTCCATCGTCGTCGACGATATACACGTATGGTTGACCCAGGGTAATTCGAAATGTGTCGTCTTTAGGATAAGATGTAGGAGTAGCATTTATCCGGAAAACAAGGTTTACAAAACGAGGACAAAAAACAGTATCGGCAATTATTATAAAGGGATTTGACGTATTGCTGATTGTATCTCCTGCAGCGATGGAATTTATTTCCCAAACCGAGTCTAGAAGAGTTATTTCAGGAGCATCACAGGAAACAGCTACAGAGAGAGAAGCGCTTTGCCAGTTGGATGAATCGAAAATAGTAATGTAAATGTCCGCTTGCTCACCAGAGTCGAGAACACCATCATGGTCAGTAAGATCCTGAAAATTAACCTCAATAATTTCTATACAACTATGTTTTTCACGGAGAAGAGGCAGTGCAGTTTGGAAGACATCTAGCCTTCCCCAGCCAAGATCATTATTTGGATAAGGAGCTCCCGGGGGAGGTTTGTATGAATTTTCTGCAAGGAGATTGTAAATGTCGCAGTAGTTCAATGTGCTGTCAATTTCAAAAAGGAGAGCTATGGCACCGGCTACGTGAGGACAAGACATAGAAGTGCCGTCCATGAAACCATAGTCACCTCCAGGAATTGATGATTTGATGCGTGTTCCAGGCGCACCGATATCGGGCTTGGTAAGGTTCCAATCGGGAATGCACCAGAGACTTTCCACATTCCAAGGCTCGAGATCAGGTGCAGGACCTTTTAAGCTGAAATCTGCAGCATAATCAAGTGTATCGGTCGCTCCGACACCTATTAGAATGCTGTAATTCCCTGGAGGCATGGCAGTTCCATAGGGAGGTGGTATTGAGTATCCGCAGTTAGAGGAGTTTCCTACGGCAAAAACAGGAACTATATTTAGCGCTCGCCATACTTCTATTGAAAACCAATAACTTAGATTTTGTATGTCGCATGTTCCCCATGAGTTACTGATGATGCGTATCGGGACCCCCGAGTCTGCAACAAGACTTGCGAACCATTGGAAACCGGGCCATGGATTAGCATAGTTGTCTCCAAACATTCGGTATACTGCAAAGGTTGCTCCTGGTGCGACTCCGATGTCTTCGGGAAAATCGCCAAGCCCATCGCCTCCAAGAATTGTCCCCATCGTATGAGTACCATGGCCATTGTTATCGTAGGGATAAGCTCCCCCATCGATATCCAGCCAATAGCCACTCCATTTTCCCTCAAGGGCCGGGTGATCCACTTCGACGCCTGTGTCCATGTGACCCACTAAAACTCCCCTGCCAGTGTAGCCCCACTTCCAAACAGCTTCAGCATTAACTCTTTGAATTCCCCAGGGAGACATTGTCCTGTGTGTAGAGCCGGAATTCTTTGAAAGGGTACACGCCCCCAGAAGTTCTGGGGGCGTGTACCCTTCGACATATAAAACATCGTCTCTTTTTGAGATATCGATGATACTCCTCTTTGAAAGGTGGGCCAAAATAGCGCCGTTTATCCAGTATCCTTCAAAAAATTTGATATCTTTGGAAGTTAGTCTCATCAGATATTCCAAAATTCCCTTTTGCGTTGTGTGAGCTTTTTCCCGCAAGTATCTGATCATGTCGCTTTTTTTTGTGAATAGCCTTGAGAGGTTTGAAAATTCAGCTATGTTCTGAGGAAAAATCATGACCATGACGAAGTCCGAGTCATTCAGGGTATCCAGCCTATCTTGTAATTCCTCACATATCACTTCAGAAGAGAGTGTCAGTGCTGACATTATGAACGCACAAATTATTGGGAACATGGAATTTTACCTCCCAATTAATAGGAATTTTTTGGAAGTTGTAAATTCATCTGTTTCGAGCACGATGAAATAAACTCCAGAAGCGGCTCTTTTTCCAAAATCCGTTCTGAGATCCCAGGTTGTCGAGTGAAGGCCCGGGGATTCGTCGCAATTTTTAAGTTCCTTTACAGATCTTCCGGATATGTCATAGATACGAATGCGTACATTTTCATGTTTCTTTAATTCGTACTGCAATATCGCTTGACTCCGTGCTATATTCAGTGAGAATCCTCTGATTACAATTTCTTCATCAGATGCTTTTTCAGTACGTTCATCTGAAGCGTTCCATGACGACAAAGATTCAAAATCTAAATTGCCGTAGTTACAGGCTAAAACAGCTGTCGAGCCATATGTGTTTAGATCCGTTATGTAAAATTTTTGTGTATGTCTGTTGAAAGCAAGCCCCCAAGGATTAGGAATGAGAGAGTTTTCTACAGAACAAAGCGGATACCATGCGCTAACAGCCTGATCCATGCCACGGAAGAAAAATACGCTGGAAACGCTGGAGTTAACAGCGATGAGGGTGTTATTCCCTTCATCATAATCCAAACCGGCAGCGCCGGAACCACCTGGAAAGATATTGTTCCAGTGAATTTCAACTGGGCCCAAGATGACGTTAGGAGTGTTATCTGAGACGTCGTAGAGCAGTAATTTGTCAGGATCGCCGGATTTGATTGCCCATAAATGGCAGTTGTCGGCGTCAAAAGCCAACCCCGTGATAGAGTCATAATAGGAGGGGTATACACCTAATGGATTCCCGAGAGCGCTAATATGATATAACGAATCGTATGGAAAGATCGTATACCAGAAAGAACCTGATCCTCTGTAGTCAAAGGCTAGCCCTGAATAGTGAACGTTGCCATAGGGTGGAATATCAGGAAGTCTTAAAGTATAGAGGGTATCGTATGTCTCAGGGTCAGCTGCTACAATTTTCCCGAAAGAATAAATTAGAATTCCACCTGTGGGCGTATAAACGTTTCCTCTCATTTCTACCATGTGCCAGTTAACGTATACAGGTGGAACTACAGCTAATTCACCGCCTTCTCCGTCATAAAACGATTTGGATTCTTCGTGAGTATAAGGATCGGGATCATAGGAGAAAAATAAACTGTCAGTGCAGATTTCAACAAACTCGCAGGGATGCTCTAAACGCACATAGAATGAATCTGTCCATTCTCCTTGTTCAGATGCTATGTATAGTGAGAATTTTGCGTTATGTGTATGTGAACCCGGGTGAACTCTAAAAATAAACGGATTGTCACACCAGGAGGAATCCCAGGCAGTAATTTGTGATACCGTTGAAATGCCGTTAAGTATCTCGATCATGTTATCATCAGTTTGCAGCGTGACGGTGATATTATTGACGTCAATACTTCCGATATTTTTGAGCTCAATCAACATTTCTATAGTTTCTCCGGCTTCGGGGATGTTATTACCATTGCCGTGGCTATTTCCAGTATTATCATCATCGATAATATGTGCATTGTACACAAGCTTTGCGTTGTAAACGGGGATAGAAAATGTATCAATTTTCCAGACATTGTTATAAACTGTGCGTAGATAAAAAGTGGCATTATGTATAGGAGTGTTGGGGGATACGTCAAAGAGGAAATTGCCGATTGACCATGCACAGTTACCAGGTGATAGATGATACCACTGAGTTGTGCTGTCAATTATTGAGATGAATGTGTCTGATGTGGAAAGATATCCTGAAATTGGTGTAGACAGCACCTCTCCTGTGTTGCAAAGCTTCACCGCAAGTTCTATTCTTTCCCCAGCCTCTACTATTGAATCATTGTTACCTGAACTTGCACCCATGCTGTCATCATCGATTTTAAGGGTCTCATAGCTAATCACTGGGAATGGCTCTCTTAAGATGGAAATAGTGTAGTTCCCTGACCCCGATCTCGTGTCAGACCAAGCAGTTATTCCATAGACATCGGGATGGTCCAAAAGTACATTGAACCTTTCACCTCCCCCTACCCCGGAAGTATCCGATGAGGCTTTCATTTCGTTCCTCGCAAGTGCTCTGTCCGCATCACCGTAAGAATCAAAAAGACCAATCCCGAGATTGAGCAGGTTGCTATTGGTTATATACAGACTTATTGTATACCAACCAGGTTTATTTACATTGAAATCGTAAATTTCAACTACATCACTCACTGGCCAATCGAAGTCCTGTTGGCCGATTTCTAAGGTCTCGTTATTGTTTTCATATTCCACATAAGCGCACCCTGGGCCGGAGTATTTATTTATTCTTACACCATCGTAATTGGGGATAGGCAAGTGGTGATAGTCTCTGGCAACAAAATCTACTTTTGCGCCACTTAAATAGGAGCCTGACAAGGAATCAGTGCAATTAATGTCTTCGTACAGTGTCAAGTCGAAATCATTAAGGGGATTGGGTCTTACACCGACGACTGCCCATCTTCTCTTCGTTTGTCGATAATCATAATCACGATCGGAACACGTTACATCCCAATCGTCATCGTGCAGGCTGTATTTTATCCCATATGGCTTTTTAGGTTTTGATAAGCGTTTTCCGGTCAGTTTGCTTTCAGCGCTCAGATTGATTGTTATGCATATTGAACATATACAGACTCCCAGCCATTTTTTGTAGTTCATACCACACCTCCTTTTTGTAGTGAAGTTCATTAAAAACAATTGGAAGTGTTGAAATAACCTGTATTCCACTTATTTTCTTAACCTCGCGAGGAGGTCTTATGATATATAAGTTATAGGGAGTGCCTTTTAGTAAGTTTTCCCCTCCAACAACTTTTTCTTTTCTTGTTAAATGTTTCAGGTATTTTTTAAATGGCCTTTTTCTCATCTCGTTTTAATGGGTGCAAAGGTAATGCCAAATTCTGTAACTTTTTGGTAAACAAATGGTTATGAGGTTGGAGCAACGAAAAGTGTTGAGAAAGAACAAAGAGGCAAAAAAAAATCGTGGCTCAAAAGTTATGTATCCATGCGGGATTCCTGAGGTGAGATTTAAAAAGAAATGCGCACCTTAGTTCACGCATTCAAAGTGTGAGCATGTATCTTATTGCATTTCAATCAGTTACGGTGCGCAACTTTAATACGCACTTCAGACACATAAACATGTAACTTATTGCATCGCAATAAGTTAGTGGTGCGCATCGGTGTGCGCGCCCTTTTTGTGGCGGGTTTGTCTGGACAAAGCAAGTATTCGGGAATATTTTTGTAAGTCGATACGCACGCACTTAATTTTTATTCGGGCAAGAGCATTTTTACTTATACGCTCCACGTCCTTGTTGGGCGATCGATGACGGAACAATAACATTTTCACAAAAGGATTTTTGATTAAGCTGTAATCTTTGATTTCTGATTTCTTCTCGTTAAAATAGAGACATGGCCAGGATTCTGGCTGATATAAGGGAGAGAAAGTCGGGCGTACCGGACCTGATATTGAAGGAGGGCGTTAGCGTCATTTACGGGACGTTGCCAATAGGGGATTACGTCCTCTCGGAAAGGGTGCTGGTTGAGAGGAAAAGCCTTTACGATTTCGCGAGCTCCATAAAGAACAAGAGGGTATTCAGGCAGCTTGCCGACCTGAGGGACAGCTGCGAGATGCCTATCCTTATACTGGAGGGAGGCTCCCTGTCGAAGGTGAGGGGCCTCAAGAAGAAGGGGCTCCTCGGCGCTCTTGCCCTCATCACCGTTTACTACAGGATTCCGGTGATCTTCACCGCCGACAGGTCCGAGACGGCGCAATTTCTCGCCATCCTTGCCCGAAGGGAATCCATGGAGCTTGGAGAAGTGATGTCGGTCTTCAACAAGAAAAAGGCGCGCACAGAGGAAGAGAAACTCCTCAGGGTCGTGGAATCGCTGCCCGATGTGGGGCCCAAGAGGGCGAGGGAGCTCCTACACAAATTCGGGAGCCTAAGGAACCTCTTCAACGCTTCTTACGAGGAGCTTCTCTCCGTGCCGGGTTTCGGGGAGGGCAGGGCCCTGAAACTCTTGAAGTTCTTCAGGGAAGAGGCGGGGGAGCTTTGATGCAACGCGAGACTTCCTCTGTTTCGAGGCGAAACTTGAAAAGTGAGGGGAAAGCGGTTATAATCAACACCGTCACAAGTGGGGCCGTAGCTCAGCTGGGAGAGCATCAGGCTGGCAGTCTGAGGGTCGTGGGTTCGAATCCCACCGGCTCCACTTTTGTTGCGAGGGTGGCGGAATTGGCATACGCGCTGGATTTAGGATCCAGTCCGCCGAAAGCGGGTGCGGGTTCAAGTCCCGCCCCTCGCATATAGCTCAATGGTGATAGCTGCTTTAGTCGGTATCCTTATCTTCAATTCTCCGCCTGTACAGGGTCCACGGGTGGTCTCCCTTTCTCCTGCCGTCACCGAGATCATCTATGCCATAGGCAGGGGAGATCTGCTCGTCGGAAATACGATTTACTGCGATTATCCCGAGGAGGCGAAGGAGGTGCGGAAAGTGGGCGACCTGATCTCGCCGAAGATAGAGCTCATAAAATCGCTTAGGCCTGACTTCGTCTTCCTGACACTTCCTCTTCAGAGGCACGTGAAGGAGGAGCTCTCCGCATTGGGCATCGAGACCGTCGACGTATCACCTGAGTCGATCTCGGGCATCTACGAGGCAATAATGAAAGTGGGGCGGCTTCTTGGAGCCGAAATGAAAGCGGAGTCCCTTGCGGCCGAACTGAAATCCGCCGTCGACTCCTTTAGGAATTCGAGATCGGAATGGCGGCCAAGGTGTTATGTGGAACTATCTTCCGATCCTCCCTATACGGTGGGTGGGACTTCATTTGTCAACGAGCTGCTGGAGGTTGCCGGCGGCGTTAACATTTTTTCCGATGTTAAGAAGAGCTATTTCGTTGTGTCGCTTGAAACCGTGGTGGAGAGGAATCCCGGAGTGATAATCCTCATTTACGAAGGGGCTTCAGGAGAAGATGTGCTCGGCAGGCTCGGCTTTGAAAAGGTCGAGGCAGTGAAAAGGGGCTGGATCATAACGGGGCTGGATCCGGATCTGCTTACGAGGCCGGGCCCCCGCTTTGTGGAGGGCATAAAAGCTTTGAGGGAAGCTATCCTGAGCCTGGAAAGTAATCGAAAATCTCGGCCCTGAGAGAGCCTATGAATAGCTTCGTCTTTATTTGAAGCGGTATCCCGCTGAGCTCGGGGCAGATCCAGAGCTCCATACCCCTCCTGGATTTGAAGACATTAACTCCCTTGAAGTCTGGAACTACCTTGAGAGACCT
Source organism: Candidatus Hydrothermota bacterium (assembly GCA_021158525.1). Lineage (GTDB taxonomy): Bacteria > Hydrothermota > Hydrothermia > B15-G9 > DRBW01 > DRBW01. The sequence goes on from JAGGUL010000011.1 coordinate 12,268, forward strand.
GAATTCGCCCATGGGGGTTTTAAAATTTTTGTATCTTTCGGCGGTTATCACCAGGGTCATGCTTCTCCTGTCCACGTGATAGGGCACCCTGAGGGTTTCGCCCGATTCGATCCTTCTCAGCCTCACGAAATAGAAAACGGCCAGGGGATCGAGTGCCCCGCGCGGGATTTCCACGGTGTCGCCATCGGGATAAACGGCCTTTCCAGAATCGGGCATGTAATCGACTATCCTGTCGGCCCTGTATTTTCCCTCCCGAAGGTGCTTCTCGTATCGAAGGGTGGCGAAGGTCTCGACATCCACGTAGGAATGGATCTCGTCGGCCACTTTGAAGAAGGCGGAGAAGGGATCGCCCGTTTCAGCCTTGAGGAGAAAGTGGTAGGCGAGGCGCCCCCTTATCCTCACCGTGTCAACTACAGAAAGCTCCATCGTGCCCGCTTTGAAGGGTCCGTACTTGACGTGATAAAGGGCTTTTTCGCCTATCCTGAAGGGCAGAAGGAGAAAAAGTGCTAATAGCGGCTCAAGCATTCAGGAGTTCCATGGAGGCTTTATAGACCATGTCCACGGGGAGATCCTTAAGACAGGCGAAGTCGAGGCCAGCCGGACAGCTCATGGGTTTGGGCGAATAATAAAAGCAGGGGCTGCAGGGGAGGTTCAGCCGCACGATCCTCTTCTGCTCTGTCCACGGCCCAACCCACCTGGGATTGGTGGGCCCGAAAATGGCCACGACGGGAACCTGTAATGCGGCCGCCAGGTGCATTAGGCCCGAATCGTTGGTCACGAAGAGGGAACACCTGGACATTATGGCGGCGGCTTCCCGCAGGGTCTCGGTTTTAACCGAAATCGCCCCCTCTCCGACCTTTTCGGCGATGTAATCCTTTACCTCCTCGTCCTCGGGTCCCCCGAAGAGGAGAATCCTGGACCCGGGTATGTCGGCGAGAAACCTTTTGGCCAGCTCGACGAATTTGTCCCTGGGCCACCTCTTTTTTATGTGGTTTTTGAAAACGCTGGAGCCGGGGTGAAACCCTATCAGAACGTGGTTTTCCAGGCCCTTTTCCCTGAGAAAACTCTCCCTGAAATGAACCTCGTCTTCGGCGACGAAGTACTGCAGGGGATAGCGGTGGATCCTCTCCTCGGGAATGTCGAGAAGGGTTAAAAGTCGTAAATTCTCCTCTACTGCATGAAGCTCCGGGTCCTCCTTTATGGTGATATTTTTCAGGAAATTCAGCTCCCTTTTGTCGCATTTAAGATACCTGTGGCCGATCCTTTTGGGTGCACCGAGAAGATAGGCAAGTATGTTATACTCAGAACGGTTTGAGGGGAAAAAATTTATCGTGATGTCAAACTTGCCCCTCATGCTCAGAATGTATCTGAGCGATTCTACCTTGCCCTGCTTGAGGAATGGAAAATATATAAGGTGGTCAACATCTGGATTGCCCAGCAGAGCCTGGTAAGTGCTTCTGAACATAGCGAGGTAAGTGATCTCCCAGTCAGGATAGTTTTCCTTGAGAACCCTGAGTGCCGGCGTTGTCATCAGGACATCCCCTATGCCGTATAGCGGAATTATGCCCACTCTCATCGGATTTTATGGGAGGGAACCAGCTTTAAGAACCTCCTCTTTCCCACTTTCAGGATCTTCTCGCTGTCCAGAGAGAGGACTGCCTTTTCATCGGTTATCGGAGTCCCGTCGAGCTTAACTCCCCCCTGCCTGACGAGCCTCCTTGCCTCGCTCTTGGATTTGACGAGGCCGGCATCGAAAATGATGGAGATTATATCGATACCTCCCGGAGGCACCTCGAATTCGGGGATTTCCTCGGGGATTCCCCTCTCCCTGAAGATCCTGTCGAATTCCCTCTGAGCTTTCTCGGCCTCCTCTCGGCTGTGAAGGGCCTCGACGATCTCAAAGGCGAGCCTCGCCTTGGTGTTTCGCGGGTCGACCTTCATGAGGGATTTTATTTCCTCGAGCTTTTCTTCGTCGTATGCCAGGACGAGCTCGAAGTATTTGGGGACGAGCTCATCGGGTATGGACATGACTTTCCCGTAAATCTCTCCGGGAGGCTCCGTGAGGCCGATGTAATTGTCATAGGACTTCGACATCTTGAGCTTTCCATCGGTGCCCTCAAGGAGAGGCAGGGTGAGGATGACCTGCGGTTCCTGGCCGAAGGCCTTCTGGATCTCCCGGGCGATGAGGAAGTTGAATTTCTGGTCGGTTCCCCCGACCTCGATGTCGGAAGCGATGACGTAGGAATCGTAGCCCTGAAAAATGGGGTATAGGAATTCGTGGATGGATATGGGGACCTCCTGCTTGAAGCGTTTTTCGAAGTCGTCTCTCTCCAGCATCCTGGCGACCGTGTAGGTGGAGGCAAGCTTTATTATGTCGCGGGCCGTCAACTTCTCGTGCCACTCAGAGTTATACCTCACTTCTGTCTTTTCCCTGTCGAGAACTCTGAAGACCTGCTCGAAATAGGTCCTGGAGTTTTCTTCCACCTCTTCCTTTGAAAGCTGCGGCCTCGTCTTGGAGCGTCCCGAGGGATCCCCTATCATCGCCGTGAAATCGCCCACTATGAAGATGATGTGGTGTCCGAGATCCTGGAGCTCCTTAAGTTTTCTCAAACATACATAATGGCCGAGGTGAAGGTCGGGCCTGGAGGGATCGGCGCCGTACTTTATCCTGAGGGGTTCGCCCCTGGCCCTCTTTCTCTTGAGTTTCTCCACGAGCTCTTCTTCGGGAATAAGCTCGGCTACGCCTCTCTTGATTATCCTGAGCTCTTCTTCGATGGACAGATTTTTCATACCCAGTATATGAATATGCCGCAGTTGGGACAGGTAGAGAGCTTCTCGTTTCTATCGGCCTCGGAGGTCATGGCGATCGGAAGAAGGGAAAAACAGTTCATGCAGACGCCCCCGATGACCGGTGCGATGCCTCTCTTGTACTTTTTCTTTAGCTTTTCGTACTTCTTTAAGACCTCTTCCGGAATCTTCTTGATTATCTCGGCTCTTGCCTTCTCGAGTTTGAATATCTGATCCTCGACGTCGAAGCCGATCTCCCGATAGTCGGGGCTCTGGAGCTCCTGTATCATCACATCCAGGTCGTTCAGGGCGATGAGGGCTTCGAGGACCGGGTGCATCTCATTCTTCCTCTTCCAGCTTCGCGAGGTATTTTATGAATTCCCCGGGGTCTTCTATGTCCATATAGTCTTCTCTTTTCGACAGCTTCCGGGCGACATGGGCTATTTTCCCGAGGGTTAACAGGTAGGTCGTGCCGGGATCCTGGGGAGGAGCGCACAGCAGGAAGAACAGGTGAACGGGTTTCCCGTCCAGCGCGTCGAAGTCGACGCCTTCTTTTGATCTGCCCACGACGAGGTAGACCCTGTCGAGAACCAGGCTTCTCGTGTGCGGTATGGCTATGCCCTTTCCTATCCCGGTGGAGCCTATCGACTCACGCTTTTTGAGAGCCTCGTAAACGAGTTTCTCCTTGTCTTCGGGGAGCTTCAGTGCGGCCAGGAGCTCCTTCAACACGTCGTCCTTGTTCTTGGATTTCAGATCGAGAATAACCCTGTCCTTATCGAGCAGTTTTTCCAGCATAAATAAAACCTCCTATTGGGCAGATTTTAAACTTCAACATAATTAGTGTCAACAAAGACGCAGATATAGGGATATGAGGAAAGCGCCCTTCTGTCAAGTCAACGTCGTCGGCGATGTGCGTTGACGGGGGAATGAGAAAAGTGAATAATTCTACCAATGCGACTCCGGGGCTTTTTCGACATAAAGAGGTTCTTAAAATTTTCTGTGGTCGGGGCTTCCGGTGTCATCGTGAATCTCGGGCTCCTTTACGTTTTCGTCCGCTTTCTCGGTCTGAACAAATTTCTGTCGGGGGCCCTCGCAATAGAATTGTCCATTCTAAATAACTTCTTCTGGAACAACCTCTGGACCTGGAGGGAACGAAGGGCTGAGAGCGTCCTTCTGAGGCTCTTCAAGTACAACCTGGCTACGGCTTCCACCTCTGCTCTTGGCAACTACGTCGTGTTTGCATTTCTCCTCAGGCTGGGATTAAACTATCTCCTGGCAGATCTGATCGGGATAGGAGTGGCCGTCATCATAAACTTCCTTTTGAGCGATAGGTGGGTTTTCAAGGGATGAGCAAGACGAGAAAAAAGGAAAGTAAACCGAGAAAAAAGGCATTAAGGCTTCCTCCGCAGGTTTTCCCGGCCTTCATAATCCTTTTCGTCCTCTTTTTCTTCAGGGAGATTCTCCTTAAGAAGCATTTTCTCTGGGAGGATATGATCGAATATCTCTATCCTCTCCGCTTTTACCTTGTGAAGGCGCTGCACTCCGGGCACCTGCCCTTTTGGTCCCCTTACATTTTTTCAGGGATGCCCTTTCTCTCTGAGCCTCAGGCCGCAGTTTTCTACCCTTTCAACCTCCTCTTAGTGCCTCTATCTCCGGGCGGACACCTCTCCTTTTACCTCCTCGAGCTCCAGATGATACTCCACTTCCTGATCGCGGCATTTTCGATGTATTATCTGATGAGGAAGTGGGGAGCGTCTCATCTTGCCTCTACTGCCTCGGCGATAACCTATGCTTTCTCCAGCTTCCTCGTGCTGCACATAATACACGGGATTATCGTGAACACCTTCGCCTGGTTCCCGCTCCTCCTTCTCATTTTCGACAGGGCCCTCGAGAAATCGAGCCTTTTCTACAGCATCCTCACGGGGCTTTTCTTGGGCTTCATAGCCCTGGCGGGTTATCCGCAGCTCATGGTGTATCTTGCCCTTTTCATGGGGCTTTACCTCCTGTATTTCCTCGCCGTCAGGGGGACTTTCAGGGACAGGCTCAAGCTTGTCCTTCTCTTCGCCCTTATGATGTTGATTTTCGGGGGGCTCTGGCTTTGGCAGGTCATTCCCACCAATTTCATGAACGCCTTCACCGAGAGGAAGGTGCTGGATTTCGAGGCATCAGCCGAGAATTCGATAAAGCCCCTGGTTCTACTCATCAAACTCCTTGTCCCGAAATATTATGGCAGTATGAACGGGATCCGCGGCCAGAGCACCTACTTCGGAGGCAACTACTGGTCTTACTGGGAAGCGGGGATCTATGTGGGGATTATGCCACTCCTCCTTTCGCTCTATTACCTTTTCAGAAGGAAAAAAGGCAAGGCCTGGCTCTTTGGAGCCCTTGGCCTTTTTAGCCTCTGGTTTTCCATGGGTAAATACGGAGGGCTTTATTACATCCTGTATCATCTCCTCCCGCCCCTTCAGAAATTTAGGAATCCCCCGAGGTTTTCCGCCTTTTTCGTCCTGACCTTTTCGGTTCTCACGGGTTTTGCCATCGATTACATAAGGAAGGCTGACCGCCAAATTCTGAAGGGTTTTCTGAGGATCCTCGGAGCTCTTCTCCTCTTCGCGCTGGCTCTCGAGATATACCTGAGAATGGGCGGAACGCCCTCCGATTACAGGGAGATACTGTATCACGGTGTCAGGCTTAAAGCCGTCAACGTCTTTCTCCTGGTATCCTTATTGTCTTTTCTGCTCTTCTTCGCCTTTTACAAGACGGGAAATGAGCTTTACTTCTCCCTGATACCGCTCCTTATAGCTTTTGATCTCTATATTTTCGGGCACGATTTCCCTCTCGGGGAGAGAGATCCCACCATGTACTACGACAGGAACAAACTGCCGGCCTATGTTCGTAACGACGGGGACGTTTATCGGCTTAACATAAGAAAGGACGGTTATCTCTATCTCCCCAGGAACGCAGGACCCATTGTGGGCTATGAGATCATCGACGGATACGAGGTCCTGAAGCTCGACAGGTACATTAAATTCTACATGAACGCTCTTCCCGCTCTGAAGTTTGACCTTCTGAACGTCAAATACAGGTTAAATGTGGATCTTGCGAGAAAAGCAATGGAAATAGTTAAAAATGAAAGCTACCTCCCGAGGGCCTTTCTCGTCAGGGAAGCGAGGTCCGTTGACTTCGAGGAGGCACTCAGAGGGATAAAGGAAGGGGATTTCGACTACAGGAGCGTGGCTCTTGTAGAGTCCCTCGGCACCGAGAGAAAGACCTATTCAGACAGCGGGACGGTGGAAGTACTGGAGAAGTGGGATCAGGGTAGTGTTTTCAGCGTGTCGGTTCCCGACAGTGCCTTTCTCGTGATCAGCGAGGTCTGGTATCCCGAATGGAAGGTCTTACTGGATGGGAAAGAGACGAGGTTTTATCCTGTGGACCTCACGCTGTTGGGCGTGGAGGTACCCCCGGGAAAACACAGAGTCGAGTTGAAGTTCGTGCCGAAGAGTTTCTATAAGGGGTTGAAATTCACCCTCTTGACATTGGTAGTTTCGGTGCTTTTATTATTAGTGTCTCTCAAAAGGGAAAGGAAAAGGGGGAGTTAGTAGGGGCGTTGAAGACCGGCTTAGGATTAGGGGCGGCGTTTCCCAAAGGGAAACACCGCCCCACCTTTTATTCCAATGCGTTGAACTTACTGCTCTTTCGTCTGTGAGGCCTTTTCCTCCGAGCTCACCGTCGGACAGCAATTGGGAGCGGGCCCACCGGCGAACAGGTAGTTGGCGAAATAAGTCAGATCGCTTATGGAGATCGTGCAATCGCCGTTGACGTCGCCAGACATGTATGGGGTGGGAGCAGGTCCACCTCCGAAGAGGTAATTGGCGAGATAAGTCAGGTCGATATAGTTTACGCCGCCGTCAGCATTGACATCTCCGCAGAGATAACCGCTGCCGTATACCTGGAGGTCGTAAACGGCATTGAGAGCCTCATCGGCGCTGGAGTTCTTGTAGACCGCGAGGACGTACCAGCCGGAGGACGTAGGAGCATAGGTGAAAGATTCATCCCCACCGGCTCCGTTGGAGTTTCCGTGCACGACATAATGGCCCCTGCCGTAATAACCTGTATCTGGCCCGTAAAGGGCAAAGCCCAGATCGGCATTACCGCTCACGTTCGTTAGGTAGAAGTGATATTCGGCTGTGTCATGAAGTTCCACCTCATAGACGTTCAGGAGCCTGTGAGGGGGAAGGGCCTCGCCGTTGACCGTGGCCGGCGGTGTGAGAAGCCTGCCCTGAGAATCGGTGGCATCTATATAGTAGGTGTCATTTCCGCCTGAAAATTTGATCACGCCGGGGTAAATGGTGGAATAAGTTCCAGAGTATCCTGCCACGACAAAATCGATGAATCCCGTTCCGTAGAACGAGCTATTGGCAGTAACGCTGAATCCAGATTCACTGCCCGAGTAATCGGTGTAGAGCTTGAGATCGTAATCCTCATCGATGGTGGTGGATGATATTCCCACTCCATAGGCGTAACTTCCAGACCTCTGAAAGACGTAACCGTCACAGTTGGGATAGGCCCCGGAGCCGTAATCGGGCGGTCTTGTGCTCAGGAAAGGAACTTCTTTCTGGATTTCTATGGGTTTCCACACGAACTGGTGCTCGAAGTAGTTGTCGCCCTCGTCCGATTCGGCTATTGTATTATCCACGTCGATGGAGTCGCCGATAGTATGTCTTCCGCCCTTTATCATCACGTAAGCGTTGGCGTGGTGGAAAAGGGCTCCGGGATTCACAGGTGCCCCCCAGGTTCCCCACCAGACAGGCACGCCGTCGACGTAAAACCTGTGGGTGAAGGACGTATCGGTAGGAGCCGTTCCGTTGTTTATCCCAATCATGTTCAGATATGTGGTGTCGTCGCTCGGGAGTTCAGGTGGGAGCGGAGCATAGGAAGGGCTCGTATCGGTGGTATCTCGGGGAACCACCGGGTAGCTCCAGCCCGCCGGCAGGTAGTGGGTGAGGTTTGGCTCGCCGATGAGAGAGACGGTTATATCGAAGTTCGAGATGGCTCCGTTGTAGCCGTCCACGACGAGATAATAGGTGCCCGCGGGCGCATCGGCGTAGTAGGCGACCGAATTCCCATAAGCGACGGCCGAGTCGTTGTCGCAACCGTTCAGAATAAAGATATCGACGTCATAGGGATTGTTAAATATCTGTGCTCTTATGTCTGTACCGTCATAGGGAACCTCAAGGCGGTAGATTATCTCCCTTCCCGATTCATTCCAGCTCGAGACGTTATAGGTATCCCAGAACATGGAGCCTTTATAAGTACCCCCACTGAGGGTATCGCCGGGATTAATATCGACGGCTCTCGAACAGGGGGACACGTCTTCCTTGCGGGCCCAGGCTACGGCCATGTAGGTGAATGTGCCAGGATCGAATCTGTACCTCGATACCCGCACGGTATAATTCTGCGTGGACGTTGCCACAAATTGACATATCTCATAGGAGTTGTCCCAGCAGTTACTCGTGGCTACCGCCGTACCGTTTTCATCGAGGACTATAAGATCGAGATCAGCGTTGAGTGTGTCGCTCGTGTAGTTAGGACCGCCTGTAGCTGTGGCATCCCAGCAGAGGACTACTCTCCAGGTATCTCCCACTGTGGCGTTGATGACGTCATCATAATCGATGTGACCGCTGGGGTCAAAGCTGGAGGGATTGACTGAGGCGACTCTGTACCAGGAGTTCAGTGCTGATGTCACCGCCGTGGAGACGACGATTTCACCTGCGCCGTCCTTGTCGTCGTAGGCCGTCCAGCTTCCGCCGGAATTGGGCAGTTCAGGGCCTTCGATATTGTGAAAGGCGGATGCCATGAGGATCGCCTTCACGGCTTCTGGCCAGGATTTTAGACTGCTGTTTGCGTTCATCAGGAGCGCCGCAGCGCCTGCCACAGCCGGTGAAGAGAAGCTTGTTCCGCTTGAGTTGTAACCCGTCCAGGGTGAGGAAGGGCTCAGCATGAGAACGTCCTCGCCGAGAGCTACTATCTCGGGTTTCTCTCGGTCACTGTGAGTCGATACGGGGTTGACGTACTGAGAGAAACTCGAGATGTTGTCGTCGGACCAGAAGCCGTTGTCGTGGTCGTCCATGGAGCCAACGGCTATGACGTTATAAGCATTGGCGGGGTTGCCGACATGGGTATCTCCACCGCAGTTCCCCGTGTTCCCGGCGCTGGTTACTATGCTGATTGCATGTACCTTTATCAGATAGTCGACCCACCTCGAGCGGTCGTTCATCTCGCCCGAGTAAGCACACCCGCCCCAGCTCATGTTTATGACATCGGCTCCAGAGTTTATCGCCCATAGGGCAGCGGAGTCATAGGTGGCCAGGTTCCCGAAGGACTGGAAGTTAGCTGAGAGAATGGTATCAGCATGATAGCTAACGCCTCTTATGAGTCCTTCGTGTGAGGCGATCACACCGGCCACACCCGTTGCGTGGTAATCCACGTTGGGACTCGAGGGTTTCCAGTAAACGATGTCAGACAGGTAAGGGTTGGCTGAGGAGACGCCGTCGTCCTCGTGTACGCAGACAACAGTGTTTCTGCCATCTATGCCCTCAAGCCAGGCAAAGGTGGCCCTTTCCGTCGTGGTCCCGTAGTCGCTGTTCCTGTGGTCCTCGGTGGGACCATATATTTTGACCACAGCGGGCTCACTGGCGATTTCGAAGATGGCTTCGGGTGTGAGTTCCGCGGTCACAAAAGGCGCAAGAGCGCCCTGTGATGCCTTAAATCCCATGTCCCTCAACCTGTCAGCGATCGGTTTGGTGATCGATTCTATGAGAGGAAGTATGTTTTGCACTCTCTCTATTTTTTCAGCTTTTGTCATGTTTTCGGCTCTGGGATAGAGGTCGCAGGGGTCAGGACCAGCGAGCCAGATGGTTACCATGATGCGTTCGTTCCTCTCGACAGCCTTCAGGATATCGAAGAGCTTCCTGTCAAGTTTTCCGTATTTTGAATCCCTGACAAAAGCTTCCCTCTCGAGGAGATGATCGAGAAAAACTTCGTTGCCCTCTTCGTCGTAGGCTTTTTCAAAGATTTTTCCAGTGGAGAGGTCCATCAGTTTGTAGACGACGACATCCATATTGGCCTTTTCCAGGTGAATTGTGGTGCGGTTCAGTGCCCTGGCGCCGGGAACAGGTGATTCAAATGCATAGGCAAGCACAAAAGCAGACATAATCGATATCAACAGGATTTTCCATTTCATTTCGATTCCTCCGCATTTTTAGGGGATATCTTCTTCACCTTAAAGGACTTTCCTCTCCTCACTCTCGTGACTTTTTCGGCCGCTTTTCTGTATTTCCAGGGATGAAGAAGTTTGTCCAGGGCAACCTGAGCTTCTTTGAGTTTTTCCAGGTTGTTATCGTTTTTGTACTTCTCGATGAGGTTTTCGAGCCTCTGTCTTTCAAGCTTGAGCTTCCTGGCTTCCACTTTTTTCCCATATGTCTCCGGAGATTCTTCAGCGTTCTTCAGATAGAGAACTTTCTCCGGTGACTTTCCCCTTTCGACCTTGACGGCTTTTGCCATGTCGGGTCCCTGGGTTTTCAGCTTACCTTTTCTCTCCACAGGTTCTGCAGTTTCAGCGGACAGGATACCGCTCAAAAAGAACAGAACCAGGAGAGAACCGATAGATCTTCTCATAGTCACCTCCCGATTTCCCCTTTGAACTCGAGGGGATCTTGGGTTTTTAGCCGGAACCATAGCGGTCCGGACTCTATCCCGTGAAAAGTCAGCAGATTGGCCTGATATAGTGTAGCAGTCAAGTCGGACTTGACAGGAATGAGGACCTTCGGATAATCCCCCTCTCCTGGCGGGTGTTTCCTCTCACCCCAACTTCCCTTCCTCGGCAAAGAACAACCTCCTCATATAACAGAAGTTTGACCACATAGAACTTCAGTCCTTCCCACCGAGGGAAATCGGCCTCAAGGAGGGCATGAAGTTCTGCTTTATTGATATGCGCATCAAGGGATTTTTTCAAGGGGAACGTGCAGTTTAACTCGCTGAAAGAGAAAGAGAACAATTCGAAAACCGGAAGCCGAAGAAAAATTGACTCAAAATTCAAGAAGTGGAGCTGGGGGGATTCGAACCCCCGGCCTCAGGAGTGCGATTCCTGCGCTCTCCCAACTGAGCTACAGCCCCGTAAATCCCGCTGTCAGGTAAATAGTTTAACTTTACGGGCTGGTTTAGTCAATAGCGCGCTTTTCCTCAAAAATAATCTTACCGAAAGGGGTATTGTTTCCTCAAAATACCCAAACAACATTCATGGGGAGCTCCTTATGCCTTACCATTAGCCAAAACTTAAAGGAGGAACTCCCCATGAA
>JAGGUL010000117.1 GCA_021158525.1 Candidatus Hydrothermota bacterium
ATTTCAACGAAAACCTCCGTGAATTTAATTTATAATCGTTTTTTTAATTTGTCAACAGGTGAAACGGATCAGAAAAACGCATTGATTATGATATTGTCCCCGAAAACCAAACAATAAAGGTCAGAATCCCCTATCACTGAGTTTTGAAAAGCTCATCGATTAAAAATGCCGGAATAATTTCGATAGACAGGATTAAAATGTCACCTGCCTGGATGGCGAAATCCCTCAATATCCCACGATTATCCCTCTTTGTAGTGCGGATTCAGCCCTCCTGAGGCTCTCGAGGTCATCTATGTCGACCCAGAACCTGTCCCCTATATCCCGGGTATAAAGGAGTCCCCGTGCGGCAAGAAGCCTGTTGCCGTCGGTCAGGCTGTATTTCCCCTTTTCGAGGCTTTCTTCCAGTGCATCAAATATCCTCGGGGTCATGAGGAAAATTCCTGTGTCGATGCCGTTGAAATGCACGAGATCCTTGCCGATCTCTTTAACCATCCCGTTCTCAACGAGAACCTTGGTATCATCCCTCAAGGAGGCCTCATGGTTTTCAAGGTTGAAATCCACACAAAGAGTGCATCGGTCCTTCTCTTCTTTTTCTATAAGTTCCGCGAGTATATATGGGTCAAAAAGGTGATCGGCCATGAGGAGAATAAAGGCTTCTTCCCCGAAGGCGTCCCTCGCGCTGTAAACGGAGGTGCCGTTTCCGTATCTCCAGTTCTCGTTCACGACATAGTCGATCTTGACACTAAGTCTCCCACCGTCGCCGAGAGCCCTTCTGATCGCATCTCCTTTAAAGCCCACGACGATGGTGAAATGGGTAACGCCCACAGATTTGGCGGTGAGGATGATCCGCTCGAGGATCGGCCTTCCGAGAAGGGGGGTCAGGGGTTTGGGCGAGTGAAGATGCCCGAGCCTTCTCCCCTCACCGGCAGCGATTATGAGAGCTCTCAAGGCAACCTACCTGAGAATAAGCCCCTTGACCGTTTTCGTATATGCGCCTTTGACCCTCAAAAGGACGACCCGCGAGGGCCCTGAAATTTCTAAGGGAACGATGTGGGTACCCCTTGTGAGCCAGCCGCTGAACACGCTCCCCAAGAACCTTCCGGAAGGATCGTAGGCATCTATAACGAGAGCCGAGCCAGCGGGGAGTTCCAGCTTTAAAGCAGTATTTTTTCCAGTTATGAAATCGAGGCGCAGAGCCGTTACGGACAAATTGTCCCTTTCGGCCAAACTCAAAAGTTCGAGAGGTGCTTTGGAGAAAAACAGATCCATGTCGCCGTCCCTCCCATCTGCCCATACCGCATAGAGGTAGTTGCTGTCAGCCAGTATCATGTGGTAATCACCCATAAAGTCCAATCTGTCATCGTAAAAATGGCCTCGGAAAACCGTATCGGTTATGTAGATGCTGGGGCCAAAACTGCTTCCGAAATCGGAGGAGAGCTGATACTTTATGGACCACAAACTCAGGGTATCGGTGGGCCAGTCAGGGGTGCTATAGTAAAAGAGGTGTAGCTTCCCATAAGGATCGTATGTCACCCATCCCTTGCACTGCCCGCCGGCGGTAACATCGTTGAGGACGTAAGGCCCCTCCCAGGTCTGGCCGCCGTCGGTGCTGCGGGCGCCTAATATGTCCCAGGTCCCGTACCGATCGTCGACCCAGGATATGAACAACTCACCCGTGGGAGAAACGGCAAGGGAATTTATGGGCGCCCTATCTCCCACCCCCGAAGAGTAATAGACATCATCGATGTACTGATAACCTGACCAGGAATTGCCATCGTCGGTCGAATAGCGAAAATACATGCCGTCATAAACGTAAGCCAGATAAATCGTTCCATCGTCTCCCACGCTCAGGGCCGTGAGGCCCGTCCTCATGTCGTCTACCGTCGTCCTCCAGAAGTGGCGGCCGTAGTCATCGGACCTCGCGAACCTGATGCCATCGGCTGATCCCTGAAATTCCTGCCAGGACACATAAACTTTGTTCCCTCTGACGACCATCCAGGGCTTATCCACGTAGCCTCCCGTCGAGGAATCGCTAATTATCGTCGTCTCGGCCCAGGTTATACCGCCGTCTCGCGAAAGATAGTGGTAAATGTAATACATGTTGAACTGAACGAGCATGTGGACGTGTCCGGAATCATCGACTCCCACCACGGGATCGGTGTGCCAGGTCTCGTTGATCGAGCTGTCGACGAAGGCGTAATCGAGGTCCCAGGTATCCCCCTCAGCTACCGACCTCGAGAAAGGTATCATTGGTATAACCGGGCGTTCAGCAATGTTGCAGAGGGCATAAACCGTATCTCCGCGCACAATGAAAGAGGACTCCCCGTGATTCACATTCCCGTAAGCATCGGTACTAATCTTCACGTTTGCCTGAAAGGGGTAATCGGACATGAGGAGAGGGGGGAAGAAAAGCACGAGAAAGACGGTAATGGAGTGTTTTTTCATTTTATCCCCTCCATTTCGAATTTCTCAACGTACACATCGAGGGATCCCGGAGAGAAGTTGTCAATAAAGAGGAAAAGGTCGGCGTTCTTATCGGACAGAAGGGCCTCGGGAAAGTTGGAGGACCATATGGGTTTTGCTTCCTCGGTCGGAAAAATCAGCGTAACAGCTGTATCTTCGAGGTAGACCTCTCTGCGAAGGAAATAAAAGGGACGGCTCTTTCCTTTTCTAAAATATAAGCTCGCCCTGATGGGGCCTCTTCCCCTTACCTTTAAAAGGAACCTCGCTTCACTCAGGTCGTCGGGCAGATCTTCCAAATAAGTCCAGGCCATAGTGCCGCCTTTTTTCTCAGAATATCCGGAGATCCTGACGCAGGGCTCTCCAGAAAGGGAATCGGAGAGGATCCTGACCGACGAGGGTGACCTTTCGCCCGACCGAAAATTTGAAAGGCCGTTTCCCGGGCCGGAAGAAAGAAACATAAGTATCCAGAGAAAAACCACCATATCCACCTCCTTGGAAGTAATTGTTAGCCCATTTTATTGCAGACCACAGGAACTGACAACTATGGATTGCAGAATTTCACATCACCCGCATTCTCTCTATCGCCTCAAGGAGCCCCTCGGGGTCCCGGGATCCCAAAAAGATCCTCCTCCCGCTTCTCATCTTCAGCACTACACCTTTTCCTCCGCCCACGATATAGGCCCGTCCTCTTCCAGGGGCCCATCTGATCCCAAAACCTCCGTATGCGAAATAGGGGTTCACTTCCTCTTTTTTCGCTTCCTCTATGTCTCCAGGGCGGATGATTTCCCTTTTGAAGGGCGAGAACAGGATGTAGATGCCGTTTCCCCTGACTTCTGTGACGAGTCTGACGGAGAACAGAAGGATCGGCAAGCAGATCCCGATGGCCACGAGTATAATCCAGATCATCGGGTCAGGAGCTGGGTTCTGGCCGAAGGGCCTGCCGAACACTATCTGCAGGAAAAAGGCAAACCATGACAGTCCAGAGAGAAGGATGACCAGTGCCCACAGCCAGGCCTGCCCGAACCGCTGAACCTCCTGGTAGTAAACCTCGGCTCTCTCTCCGTAGCTCATAGCACTCCTTCCCGGATATATCCGATCCGGACGGCTCTCACAAATCTCTTTCAGCCCTATTTTATGTAAAATTTGACAAAAAGTCAAAATTAATGGGCGATTGAATATGGAGGAGGATACGGAAGCCGCACCGCAGGGGAACGTGAAAAATTGCCGCCCGACGCCGAAGACCTCAGCTTGAGAGTGAAAAGGTCTGGCATTAAAATTGGTCTGTCATGTTCAGAAGGGTGCTTGTGGCCAACAGAGGCGAGATCGCAGTCCGCATAATTTATGCGCTGAAGGAACTGGGCATAGAATCGGTTGCCATATATTCCGAGGGGGACAGGGATTCCCTGCACGTCGAGCTCGCCGATTACGCGATCTGCATAGGGCCTCCGTCGCCGGCAGAAAGCTACCTCAACATACCCCGCATCATGAGCGCCGCCATCATCTCCGGGGCCGATGCGCTCCATCCCGGTTACGGTTTTCTCGCCGAAAACCCAGATTTCGCCGATATCTGCGAGAGGAGCGGGATCAAGTTCATCGGGCCAGACAGTCGGCTGATAAACCTGATGGGAGACAAGATCGCAGCGAAAAAGCTGATGAAAGAGGCCGGAGTGCCCACCCTGCCAGGCTATGATGGAGAGATTCCCGACGTGAAAACTGCCGAGAAAATTGCCGATGAGATAGGATATCCGATTATCCTGAAGGCCGCCGCCGGAGGCGGCGGCCGGGGAATGAGAATCGTCGAGAGCCCCCTCGAACTGAACAAAAGCTTCTCAACGGCTCAGAGCGAAGCCCTCGCTTCCTTCGGTGATCCCAGAATTTACATAGAGAAGTACATAGAAAAGCCGAGGCACATCGAGGTACAGATACTGGCCGACACGAGGGGAAACGTCATTCATCTCGGCGAGAGAGAGTGTTCCATTCAGAGAAGGCATCAGAAACTGCTCGAGGAGTCGCCATCTCCCGCGGTAAACGAGGAGATGAGGAGAAAACTCGGCGATGCAGCCATTAAGGGGGCCCAGAGCATAGGCTATGTCTCGGCCGGCACAATGGAGTTCCTGATGGACAAAAACGGCGATTTTTACTTCATGGAGATGAACACCCGGATCCAGGTGGAGCACCCCGTGACCGAGATGGTAACGGGAATCGATCTCGTGAAAGAACAGATCCTCATCGCGGCGGGAGAGGAACTCTCGGTCTCTCAGGAAGATGTGGAACAGAGGGGACACGCCATTGAGGTCAGGATAAACGCCGAAGATCCCGAAAAGGGATTCGCGCCGTCACCCGGGAAAATCGAGCTTCTTCACCTGCCCGGAGGCCCCGGCGTGCGTATCGATACCCATATCTACCAGGGTTATACGATCCCGCCTTACTACGATTCCCTCATAGCAAAGCTGATAGTCCACGGGCGGGACAGAAACGAGGCCATATCCAGAATGCGGAGGGCCCTCGAGGAGTTCCTCGTTCAGGGAATAGCCACCACCATACCCCTTCACCAGAAGATCGTGGAGGACCCGCGCTTTGTCGCCGGAGACATAGACACCCATTTTCTGGAAAGAGGCTGATGCTGGACGCCCTGATAAACTTCGTCTCCGAAGTGCTCGAGCTTCTGGGCGGAGTTTCTGACCTGACCGTTAAATCTATCAGATCCCTGCGGGATATAAAGAAAATTCCGGGACCTCTTCTCGAGCAGATGAACAATTTCGGCGTGAACTCCGTCCCCATAGTTCTCTTCACCTCCGTATTCACGGGAATGGTAACCGCAATTCAGATTGCCTATCAGATCAGGGACTATGCTCCCCTTGACCTTCTCGGAGCCGGCGTTGCGAAGATGGTGATGATGGAGCTCGGCCCAGTACTCACGGCCCTCGTGATAGCGGGAAGGATGGGGGCCGGCATAGCCGCCGAGCTCGGCACCATGAGGGTCACGGAGCAGATCGATGCCCTCGAATGCATGGCCATAGATCCCATCAGATACCTCGTCCTTCCGCGGATTCTTTCGGGAATAATAATGGTTCCCATCCTCACGGTTCTCGCCATCACTGTCGCCATCACGGGAGCTGCTTTCGTCTCAAACGTCGTCGTTGACCTGGATTACACCACCTTCTTTCAGGGCATCAAGCTCTACTTCGTTCCCAAGGACCTGTACGGAGGCCTGATAAAATCGATATTTTTCGGGCTCATCGTGAGCTTGATGGGTTCTTATTACGGGTATTACGCGAAAGGAGGGGCGACGGGCGTGGGCAAGGCCACGACCCAGGCCGTCGTAAGTTCATCCCTCCTCATATTGCTCATGGACTATGTCCTGGGAGTTTTTCTTTTCGGAAAATGATTGAAATCAGAGACATCCGCAAGAGACTGGGCGACAAAGAGGTATTAAAAGGGATATCCCTGACTATAAATGAGGGCGAAACGGTCGCCATTCTGGGAAGGAGCGGCATGGGGAAGTCGGTCCTCCTCAAACACATAGTTGGGCTCATGAAGCCCGACAGCGGCCAGGTAATAGTCGATGGGGTCGACATCACAAGGGTAAAGAGAAAAAAGCTCTTCGAGATCCGCAGGCTCTTTGGCTTCGTCTTTCAGAATTCTGCCCTCTTCGATTCCTTCACCGTCTGGAAAAACGTGGCTCTCCCCCTCATTGAGGCGGGATATGATATAGAGACCATCGATATGCGGGTCAAAAAAGTCCTCTCCATGGTCAACCTTGAGGGAACGGAGGACCTTTACCCCGCAGAGCTCTCCGGTGGAATGATGAAACGCGTTGGCATAGCGCGGGCACTCGTCGGAGACCCCAAATACCTGCTTTACGACGAGCCCACGGCAGGCCTCGATCCCGTGATTGCCGACAGGATCAACGACCAGATCCTCTATCTCAAGGAATACCTCAAGAAAACAGCCGTGGTTGTGACCCATGACCTCCGTTCTGCCCTCAAAATAAGCGACAAAATAGCCCTCCTGACCGACGGGGTGATAGTGACCTTCATCCGGAAAGAGGAGATATTTCAGGTGGAACACCCTGAGATGCGTCAGTTTCTCAAGGCTTCCGGCCTCTCATGATGACCGAAAACACGAGGAAGGCCCTGGAATACATAGAGAAAAGGTTCGGCATAGGCAGGGAGGCCTTCGACGGTTACGTCATCATAGACAACGGAGACATCTGGATCACCACTCCCGAAGCCGCTCAGCTCAAACTGAAGGCATGGAAAAGAAAGGGAATCCGCCTCGCCCGCGTCTTCAAAAAGGGCATAAAGATGACAACGGTCGCCATGCAAATCTTTGGCAGATATGCAGTGAGAAACGTGGTGGAACTTCCCGATATGGACCACGTGAAGGACTTCCTGGCGGGACGCGACATCGTGATACACAATTTAAAAGGGATCGAGGAGGGGCAGGTGATCGTTAAATACGGCTCCGACATTCTCGGGTCCGCCCTCTACAGGGACGGCAAACTCAAGAACCAGATCCCGAAGGGAAGGAGGATAGAAATCTAAAGCAGACTATCCCTTCTCTTCTCAAATTCTTCCTGAGCCTTCCTGAAGTCATC